>NZ_JBWKME010000025.1:0-9623 GCF_056431085.1 Mesorhizobium waitakense
AGGATTGAAACCGGCACAGCGACGAACAGCCCTGCCTCTAAAAATCGTGTTTCTTTGTCGCTGAACATTAGACTCGCCTTATGCATGCTTCGTTGAATGCTAAGAAGCTGCGAACTCCTGGTTCGGTTCCGTGGGCCCACCTTACAATTTGGTATGAATGGGTCGGCCGCTCCCCGATGATTTTGGTGTCGACCGACAAGGCTGTGAATCCCGCTAACGTTATGGGCGCGACCAAGCGGATGGCGGAGATGTTCTGCCAGGCGATGGATCTCGACTCGGAGGTCAACGGCACACGTTTCGTCACCGTTCGGTTTGGGAACGTTCTGGGCTCGGCTGGATCCGTGGTCCCGCTGTTCGAGAAGCAGATCAGGGCCGGCGGGCTGCTGATGGGCGGGAAGGACTCGAGCAAGCACTAAACCTCATCGCAGTGCCCCCCCGACAGCCTCTATCGAACAATCCTCGACGCGATTGGGACCTTGGATCTTCCCGCCTATAAAAACTGATCAGACCTTCAAACTGGGTTCGTGGATCGCGCCAGCAGGTTGCGCACGTTCGAGACCTGCCATTGGCCATTGCGGGCTGTGCGGACCCCGCGATTGTTCAAGGCGACTGACAGGCCACGCAGGCTGGTGATGCCGGAGCGCTGGATGGACCCGATGATCGGTAGCACTGTCTGCGCAAACCGGTCGGCTTCTCAATGGCCCTATCGCGAGCCCGATCTCAGTGTACAAACAAACCTCGGCATTCAACGACGAAATATCGTCGATGTCCCGAGGCTTCTTCAATTGACAGCCTCCCATGTCTTGGGAACGCGCGTTGCCGACCTCACCACCAAATTGCAGGAAGCCCATATTACCGAGGGCCCTCTGGTCAAACGGCCGCACGTTTGTTCGTTTGAGCCGCAACCCAACAGCAATCAGCTACTTCTGAATCGAGAGCGGTGACGTGCTGGTCCGGTCAGCGGATAATCCGTCGAGGGCCGCGGCGGAGCTGGATCTGGCCAGCACCACAGCATTTCTTGAACTTCCTGCCTGAACCGCAAGGACATGGATCATTGCCGCCGCGTTGCAGCCGGCCGATCAGAGGCAGCATCGCTGCGGAAGGCAGCAGCTTGGCCGCAAGGGCAACCAACTTAGCCGAGATGCCTGGCACGACGAGGCGACGACCGGATTTGAACCCTCGCCACGCCTGTTCGGCCACTTCCTCCGGATCCAGCTTGGGCAAGATGTTGAAGAGAACCGTCTGATAGGCGCCCGATCTTTCCAGAAACTCCGTTGGCACCGGCCCCGGTGCCAAGCATGTGACGGTCACACCGGTGCGGCGCAATTCCTGATGAAGCGCCTCTGAGAAGAAGCGCACGAACCCTTTGCTGGCGAAGTACAAAGCCATGTAAGGCCCAGGAACGAACCCGGCCAACGAACTGAGATTGAGCACCCCGCCCCGTCCCCGCGCCACCATTCCGGGGAGAAAATGGAGGGTCAGCTCTGTGAGGGAATGTATGTTGAGATCGATCATGCCGAGTTGACCATCAATAGGAAGCGACGTCGCCGCGCCCCGCAGGCCATAGCCGGCGCTGTTGACAAGGACATCACAGATCAGTCCGCGTGTGGACAGAAATTCCTCGAGGCGCATTGGCGCATCGCCTGCCACGAGATCCAGCTCGAGAGTGAATGCCTCGCCACCTTCCTCCCGAACCTGGGCCGCCGCGGCGGCCAAACCCTCGGGCGAGCGGGCAACGAGCACAATCGCACCGCGCTCCCGTGCAGCGACACTCGCAATTGCCTGGCCGATTCCACCCGAGCCGCCAATTACGACGACGGCTGGCCGGAATTCACGGTGCGAAATCATCTCGCGTTCCTCTGTCTTGAAGGAGCGGCAACACCTAGACCGAGCAGCAACACTTCATCGGCGATAGCGCCGTTCAGAATCTTTTCGAACCTCTCCAGCGCTCGTGCGACGTTCGCTCCATCCATTACCCGGTGATCGTAGTGGATGCGGACATTCACCGATCCATCTTCGCCGATCGGACCGTAGTTCAGAAGCGTGGTCAATGGTGTGAGCGGGTTGAGCGATTCCGCACCGAGGCCTGAATAAACGGACAGTTGGAAGGTACCGAAGTAATTTGCCCTTTGCCGGGCGATGTTCAATCCCAGCCACATAAGCAGCCACCTGAGAGGCGCGGGCGCACGGGCCATGCGCAACGCACGCCGGAACTCCCTGACCTCCAGGATCGGCCGTGACCGTGCCGCGTGTATGGATGCCTCGAGTTCGGTGATAGAGTGGCGCTCTGGACCCTTGATTAAGCTCAGCAGAACGGCCAGCTCGCCCTCGTATTCGCGCTCGTGGGCAATCGAGGCTACGCTTACCGGATACTCGTAAAGCTGCGGCCAGGGCAATTTGACATAGGCGCGTCGAAGCTCGGGCGTCTCTCGGGCGAGAAGCGCGTATCCCTTGAGGAAGATCGCGGTCCAGGAGGGCCTGGTCTGTTGCGCCATTCTAGCCCTTACGAGTGGGCCGAGGTTCATCTGGCGCTGCACCGCGACCCGTGGCACGCCGATCGAAAACCTCATCAAATCACCAACAAGGCGTCGGGGCGCCGAAAGCTTGAGGGCTCGGCCTCGCATCAAATGACCTCTAGTAAAGATAAGGAACTATTCGCTTTGTCTTTTTCATATAGGCACGGTATTGGGGCCCGAAGTTCTCCAGCATCATACGCTCTTCCTTGTCCACTCTCAGCAGGAAAAGGATTGCGAACCCAATCAGACCCGACATGCCCGCAACCCAGTTCGCCAGCAGAAAGACCTGGCCGAGGCCCATGAGGAGGAACGAGGTATACATCGGGTGGCGGACCAAGGCGTATGGTCCGGCGCAGATCAATTCATGCCGTTCGCGAATCTCCAGCGTGATTGACCAGTTCCGGCCAAGTTCCTTGTGGGATCTGCGAAAAACCCACAGGGCGGAGCAGAAGATGATGGTGCCGAGAGCCACGGCCCATGCGCTGGCCGGGTGGTCAGCCGCTGCGGGGACGCCAGTGATAACATAGAAGGCGGGCAAGATCGCCAGGCCAAACAGAGCCGATGCAAGCCCGAGTATGTCGGAACGTGAGCGATATCCAGTTACGATGCGCACCCGCCTTGCGCGGCGCTCGAAGGGATATCGGATCAGGTACCAAGCAACGATGCCGATCGCCCAAATGATCTCGCCAATCGAGGCTGCCGCAACGGTCACTTCAGGTCACCGGCGCCTCTGCGAACGCAGTCTTAGCAGCGTGTATGGCCACCTCACCATCCCCTTGATTTCGTCGCCGGCCGGCCTCGGGCGAAGCGATCCTCTCCGAGTTTGTCCGCAGACGCGACAGCCGTTAGGGCAGTACCGATCACGTTCTGTCCCATTAATCCCTCGAACCTTGATTATGTATTCATTTCCCGAAGCTCGGTAATGAATTGTTGGGGCCGCAGCTGAATTGCGGGGGTCTTATACCCCATGTGATGCGCGATGTCCGCAACGAAGCCGTTGCAGTTCAACACCGTCGCCTGCCAGACATGCGAACTCGCCTGCAGCTTCCGGATGTAGGCAACGACTTTGTCGTATTCGGCGCGGCTCAATATGATTTGCCAGCTTGCGGATCTGTATTGTTCTTCCAGATCACCATCGCTCCACCCGGTTTCAGCTGGCACTGGCACGACATGGCCCAGCACATAGGGAACCGCACTGTTCGACGCCGGGTGGAGGCCCGCGACTTGTGGATCGATCATTTTCCCGGCGCGGTCCAGGCGGCCAAAAACTGCGTAGGTGTGGCCGTAGCTTAAAGCGTAGCGGGAGCGGAACTCGATGAAGTACCGCTCGTCCTTAGGTCGACGCACAGCTCCGCCATCGACAGAAGATACGAAATTCGGTTGGGGAGGCAGGTCTTTCGTCTGACATGCCGCTACCCCAAGCGCCAACAACGCCACCAACAAGAGACGGTCATTTACAAACGACATTGCGGCATTCCCGAAATTCACAAAGCCTGAGCCTAGCTACACTCTATGCCGCCAACCGCGCCATAGGCTGTGAAGCCGGCTTTGGCCCCGACTGCGTGTCTATGAGAAGCGCCGGGAGGCCCTTCTCATAGACCGAACTCCGGTTCTTATTTTATCACGGGCTGCTCTACTGGAGCGGGTTCCGGCGGCGGAGCCTTACCCTTTCCCTTGCCGATCCAGTCGTTCGCGCAGCCGCTCAGGCTGGCAATGGCGAGCGTAGCAACCATTGCAATCAAGATCCTGCTCATCAAGCAATCCTTTCCCCGGGGGCGGAATAGCCTATAGATTCGCCACAAATAATATGCAGCGCCGCCAACTTAGCTGCGAACTACACCAAAGCCTAGTGCAGAAATGACACGGTTGGCACTCGGTTGGTGGCTTGGCAGAGTTCATCATTCGACGGAGATCAGCGTGCCGGTGCATCTCGGACGATCAAATGACCATCACCGTCGTGCCCAAAGGGGTACGGTCGTAGAGGTCAATGATGTCGTCATTTGCCAAACGGATGCACCCGTTCGACACCTCTGTGCCGATCGTCCACGGCTCGTCTGTGCCATGCACCCGAAAGTGGGTGTCGCGCCCGCCTTGATAGAGATATAGGGCACGCGCACCAAGCGGGTTATTTGGTCCGCCGGGGACCCCTCCTGCATACTGCACTAGGCGCGGCTTGCGCTTCATCATGCTGGCGGTGGGTGTCCACGACGGCCACTCCGCTTTGCGGCCGACGGTTGCTGTACCCTTGAACGCAAGGCCCTGCTGGCCGACGCCGACGCCGTAGCGCGTCGCCCAGCCGTCTGTCTCGACGGCGTAGAGGTACCGTTGCGAAGTATCGACGGCGATCGCTCCGGGCGGCTCGTTTCCAGAATACCTCACACGCTGCCGGCTGAAGCGACGATCCACGGTCGGGTGCGCAGTGGAAACAAACGAAACAGGCTCCCCCGCGCATCCGGCAGTCATCAGTGCCATGCTGCCGAGCACCAGCCCTCGGCGCGTAATCTTGTTGTTGTTCATTTCTGCCTGCTCAGAAACCGGTTAACGCTACCGCTGCCCTCATCTCTAACATTCCAAGGCCTGCCGGCCAAGTCGCCCACCCTGCCCGAACTGACCTGGAGTTGCGAAGCCGAAGCCATGCTCGCCAAACACTTCGCGGTGTGGTGCCTTGAAATCCTGTCAAGCCGGTTGCTTGGTGTAACCATTCGCCAGTGTCTGGCGGTCGCAGGTGAGATGGTAAGACGCAAGGTAAGTTTACAGGATTAATAAGCGAAACATTGTGAAACTTCTTGCGATAAGCACCGGCCTCTGGTCGGGTATGTCACTGGGGATAGGATAGGGACGATGAAGCCTGACTTCCAAGATAAAGTCGCGGTTGTGACCGGCGCGGGATCCGGAATAGGAGCGGCTGTCTCACGGCAACTTGCACAAGAAGGAGCCCAGGTTGTTGTCGCTGACATTGATGCCGAGGCGGCGCACAGCATTGCCGCCGAAATACGCTCGCAAGGAGGCAGGGCTCACGACTTTGCGGTCGACGTCACGGAGGCGACATCCGTGGAAAGGCTGGTCGAGTTCGCTGTCCAGAAATGCGGTGCACTGGATGTGGCGGTAAACAATGCAGGTATCGATGGCGTTCGAAAAGCAACGGCAGACTATCCGCTCGACAACTGGCACAAGCTGATAAACGTCAACCTAAATGGCGTATTCTACTGCATGAAATACGAAATCGCCGCCATGCTGGATCGGGGCGGAGGCGCCATCGTCAACATGTCCTCTGTTCTCGGTTCCGTTGGCTTGCCAACTGCGTCAGCATACACGGCAGCGAAACATGGGGTCGTTGGACTAACCAAGGTTGCAGCGATGGAATATGCGAGAATGGGCATCCGAATCAACGTCGTCGGTCCCGGTTGGATCGAAACACCCCTTTTATCGGAGCAAACGGAGGCAGTACCCATCCGGCGCATGGCAGACCTTCAGCCGATGGGCAGGCGCGGGAAACCGGAAGAGGTGGCTGCTCTTGTATGCTTCCTCTTGTCCGATCAGGCTAGCTTTATTACAGGAAGCTACCATCTGGTGGACGGTGCTTACACCGCCCATTAGTCCAAGGCGAAGTTCGGCGGCTGAACGTGTCCGCGATAGCCGAAGCGCCGGTTCCCCGCCGCCACGGCCTTCCAGAAAGCCCGCCAGCGTGGGGCAGCGGGCCTTCCCTCGGCAATTTGCCGGTCTTGATCAGAGGCCGTGCGCCGCCCTGTTATGCGCCGCAAAGTCGATCTTATCGGGGTCGATCGGTCCGAATGCGCGCGAAAACAGCGTCCGAAACAGACGGTGGCGGCTCTTCCGCCTTGAGCGGTGGGCGACGTTCGCCGCCGAAATGGGAATCGCACGATCCGGTCTCATTCGGATCGTGCTGCGCGAGAGGCTGGAGACGAATGCCTATGTCCAGGTGCTCTCGGTCGATGAAGATAGCAAGACTGATGGAAATGCGCGACAGGCTTCCGCGATCGCGCAATACGCGTCTCGACGCCCTGTGGTAGCTTATTTGGGAAGCGGCCCTTCCTCTCTGGCCCGCCCGGCCGGCGCCCTTGCCCCAATTCCCCCGCACCCACTGACGCCAGCCATTCGGACTACATCATCTGTCTTGAGGACGGTAGGAAGTTCAGAATACTGAAGCGGCATATCGCTGGCCTCATGCCGGATGAGTACCGGGCGAAATGGAACTTGCCGCACGACTACCCGATGGTCGCCCCAAACTATGCCGCAACTCGGTCGGCGCTGGCTAAATCGTCGGGGCTAGGTCGCAAGGCGGGTCCCCTAAAGCCCAATCCCCGTCGCAGTGACTTGTCCCGACGCGCACCGGAATGTTAAACGAATGCCATTCGTCACCGCTTTCCGGCAGGTGGAAATGAAACATCGCACCTGGTTTGTGACCTTACTCGCGCTCGCTACGACGGGATGTGCGACGGACGACCTGCCTCCTCAGCCGGGCTACGTGTCGATCGGAAATGATCGCGCGGCCTCGGTAGCGCCATCCGTGACGGGGACGGTACACCAAGCGATGGCCGCGTATTCACCGGGCTATGGTGATCGTAGATACTACATCGAATTTCGTTCCCGGTACGCACTCACCTTCGGCCACACTTATGTCGTTTTCGGCAGTCTCAACGAGGCGGGACAGGCCGTCGATCCTGAAGTGGCGGGGCTTGCCCCTGCTTCCAAAAGTGAGATCCCCTACGTATTAGGCCTTTTCGTTCCGGTGCCCTCCGAGACGGGTTGGAGCGACGGCGACCTCGAAGAGCAGTACAGATCGGCAAGCTGGCGTGTGATGCTGAACCAAGTCGAGTATAGCAAGGTCGTCGCATACATACGCAAGCTGCAGACCACTTCACTGGTCTGGGATGGGTCGGTCTACAATTGCAACGCCTTTACGGGGGATATCGCTCGCTCGATGGGATACAAGGTCCCCTCCAGATACCTGCGGCCACAGCAGTTCATAACCGAGCTTCGAGAGCTAAATACGAGTCCGAAGGCGGTCGCCGCCAACAACGTTTCAGTCGTACGCTAGAACGCACACCACAGGCGGCTAGGCGAAATTCGCTTCGTCGTTGGTCGTCAACATGACGTGCACGCGCCGATTGTCGCCGAACCGATAGCCACATAGTGATGGGCTGGCGGTCTGAACGCGCTGAGGGGGCGATTACTCTATTTGGCGGCACGAAGTTGGAAACTAGTCACACCGGCTGCAACGTTCAGGCCGGTCTGCACCTGAACACTGAGTGGCTGCAACGTATAGGTTCTGTTGGATCCTCCAACCAGAAGATTGGCACCAGCGCCTACAACGACCGTTGCTTCGGCCCCAACGCCGTTGTAGTCACCGGCCAGCACGCCGGGCGCATAGACGTTACCGGTTGGCGCAAGGACCCGCCACCGCAGCACTGCCCTCGGCGTGGGGCCGACGTCCAGCCCCAACTTCGTGATCACCCCCAGGTATGTTTCGGGTGCGACCTTCGGGTTGGCCGACGTGAAGGTGCATGCCAGAGCTTTTTTCGAGCCGATGATGAAGCGTGTGCCAGCTTTCACAACACAGTCGAGCAGTCCGACCGTCGTGTTTGCCTCCTGAGCCGCGCTGGGCATAACGGACGCGGCGATTGCGACAAGAGTGATGGCTGCGAGACGTTTACGCATTGTGGTTGCTCCTTGTAAGGTGGTCGAGACTTCCCTGGAGGCTGTGCGTTGCCTGCTAGGATACCACAAAAGGAAATTACGCGGCGCTTTCTTCCCAGACCCCGTTGGGCCTGCGGCATTGGGGCGGTCATGGTGGTGGCCGGTGAGATTGTACTCGCCGCCGCGGAGCGCGACGTAAGCTATGGCGTAGTGGCAGTGCACGTCGTCGACCGCTAGGGCCACCGCGCGACTGCGAACGCCGCGTCGAGCCGTGCCCCGACGCCCATCGTAAACTCGGATACTTCGTCGCTGCGTCAGTTGTAAACTGACCTGCGAGCGAAATATCCCCAAACCAGTAAAACGATTACGGCTCCCACAATCGCGCCGACGAAGCCGCTCCCTCGCCAGGTCTATACCAACCCAACGTGCGACCAAGAAAGGTAGCGACCATGGCTCCGACTATCCCCAAAATCGCCGTCAGAACAAAGCCGCTCGGTTCGTTCCCGGAGCCAGGGACAATGAACTTGGCGACAATGCCAGCGAGCAGTCCAATGATTATCGTCCAAATGGTGTCCATCGGACCTCCTTAGAAAACAGGCGATCGTTACGAACGCCGTTCGTGGCTCGCCTACTTGCCATTGCGATGTCTCTTCCTCTGTCGGCAGCCGACCCGGCGCCGGCTCACATAGAGTCTAGACCGTCTACCTGAGGAAGCATCGCAAGGTTATAAGCTTGCTGATTGACCGTGCACGTCCAATGGCGACCCTGGGGCTCAAGTGGGCCCTGCAACGAGCAGCCTATGCTGCCTCCAGCATGGCATTGCCCTCCACAAGTTCGCGCACCCTCATATCATAGCGCCCGCGTGAGATCGCACCGACCTTCAGGCCGAAGTTCCGCAACACGCCGCGCAGCGACATCTCCAGCGCAATCATACCCTGCTGGATGGCCTTGCGTGCGCCGAGAAGCGCGCGCACCTCCTGGGCCGAGACGGATTTGCAGTGCACCGGCCGGAACCAGCCCAGATGCAGGAGACGCGCAATCCCCTCCGCATCCCGTCGATCCGTCTTGATCGGCATCGCTTTCAACGCGCTCTTCACTTGCCGGGTTTCCATCAGCACGACATCAAGCCCTGCCGCGGTCAACCCGCGATGCAGCCACTGCGACAGAGGGCCAGCCTCAAGCCCGATGATGGCGACGGTCCCATCCAATGCCTTGGAGAAGCTGACGATCGCTTCAGGGTCGCTCGGAACCTGCGCTTCCTTCACGATCTTTCCATGCTCGTTGATTACGCAGACCGCAATCTTGGCCAACGATACGTCCAGTCCGACAAACAGCCTCATCTCGTATTCCTCCATTGCTGATACGGAGACGGCGGCAGTCTACCGAGCCAGAAGATGACGGTTGCCGCGATGCAGATGGCGGACAAGAAGGTGTGGGCGCAGCGATCGT
>NZ_JBWKME010000026.1:0-2738 GCF_056431085.1 Mesorhizobium waitakense
GGACTGAAAACTCATTTGACATCGAAACTATCCTCAATCGACTCCCGATGGACGATGAACGGCTTATCAAGCCCTACCGCGACGAACACGATACCGATCTGTTGGAGCGCATGGCGACGAGTATCGAGAAAGGCATTTACCCTGCGGGCGTCGACAAGGCCAAATTGCACGCCAAGGTGAAGGGGCAACTCAAAACCGTCTTGAAGCACCAGCGTCAGCCGAAGGGTGGCTCGACGGCAAAGGTCAGGGATGCAGCGAAGAAGGAGACGGGGCAGGCCCCCACCGACCAGGAAGACGCTCATGAAAGCCAGCCAAACGTAAGGCTGACCATCAACACCGCGACCAGGATTGAAACCGGCACAGCGACGAACAGCCCTGCCTCTAAAAATCGTGTTTCTTTGTCGCTGAACATTAGGCGCGCCTTATGCATGCTTCGTTGAATGCTAAGAAGCTGCGAACTCCTGGTTCGGTTCCGTGGGCCCACCTTACAATTTGGTATGATTGGGTCGGCCGCTCCCCTTGGGCAGATAATGGAAGGGCAGGGCTGCCAGGTTTTGACAAGTAGTCGAGAGAAGCCCAATTCACCGCCGGCCTCCAGTGAATTGGTGGTCAATCCACCTCGGGAACGCCCCAGAGCCTGATTTTGGTCCCCCCCTTTCCGGTCGCTGCCTGCTGGTGTGCGCGGACCAAGGTGCTATCGAGCATCAGATATTGGTTGTCCCGGTCCTTGCTGAGATCGTCAAAGATACGCTCTGGGAGCGAACGGCAAAGCCGCTGGCTTCGAGGCTTGTGGCGACAGTGGTGGCGTGGAGAGCGCCATGCCAGACATAGGCGACGTCGCCAGGAAACAGCGCCCACGCCTCGCGCCAGTCGGCACGGTCGTCATTCAACACCGTTCCCTTGGCGAGGTTGGCGCCGTCACCGAAACGCTCGCGCCAGGTGGGGTCGTAGCTGACGCCATAAGGCGGGTCCGAAACGAGGAGATGCGGCTTCACGCCGTTCAACACACGGTTGACGTCATCGGCATTGGTGCTGTCGCCGCAGATCAGCCGATGCCTGCCGAGAATCCAGACGTCGTCGGGGAGGGTGGTCGCCTGCTCCGGAACCTCGGGAATGTCGTCCGGATCGGTCAGGCCGGGATTGCCAAGGCTGGTCAGCGCGGCAATCTCCAGCTCGTCGAAGCCGGTCAGCGACAGATCGAAGCCCAGCTCGCCCAGATCGGCCAGTTCGAGACCGAGCAGTTCAGTGTCCCAGCCTGCATTGAGCGCCAGCTTGTTGTCGGCAATCACCAAGGCCCGTTTCTGCGCCTCGGTGAAGCCAGCAAGCGCGATGACCGGGACTTCGCTCATTCCGAGCTTACGCGCCGCCAGCAGGCGCCCGTGACCGGCTATGATGCCGTTGTCGCCGTCGACCAGGATCGGGTTCGTCCAGCCGAACTCGCGGATTGACGCCGCGATCTGAGCAACCTGGGCTTCGGAATGGGTGCGAGCGTTTTTGACGAATGGGATCAGGGTCGATACCAAGCGATAATTCACCTGGAGCTGCGGATGTTCGATTTCAGTGATTTTCGTCTGCATGAGCTTGCCTGTCGCACAGTCGGCGGTCGGAAGGCCTGCGGCCTGGCGGTATACTAGCACGGGCGTATGTGGCTGTAATCGCTGCAGTTATTCGCACAATTACGAACGAATGCGCTCGTTTACCACGACAGCCAAGTAACCGAATTAACGTCCCTGACGATCCATTCCGTTGATTGCGAGCTATCGCGGTGATAACCCTGCGCCCTTCTCCTAATCCGGTACGAGCATGAGTAAAAATCGAGATCGCGCACCGCGGCGCCAGCAATACGAGAACGGTCAAACAGATGATCGGGGTCCGGAACCGAATTACTTCCAAGGTCGCTCCGCACAGACCACGCATTCGGCGGAAGCCGAAGTGCTATGGTTCAATGCGCAGAAAGGCTTTGGATTCGTAAAGCTTTCTGATGGCGCCGAAGCCTTCCTGCATATGACGGCGTTAAGAGCTGCTGGGCATGAAACTGTTTCCGAGGGGATGCGGCTTTCGGTGACAACAGAGTCTGGCCCAAAAGGACCGCAAGTCGCCCAAGTGCTAGCCGTAGTCTCCGGATCTGAGCGCCCGCTCACCGCACGCCCCACAACTCAGCCGGGCCTGAACGCTGACGCCGGAGCTGGGAGCCTGCAAGGTACCGGCGCAGTGAGGTGGTACAACCCAGACAAAGGCTTCGGTTTCATAGGTCTTGATGCCGGCGGGAAGGACGTATTCATTCACGCCTCGACTTTGACCCGCTCCGGGCTGACCAGCCTGAATGAAGGTCAGAAGGTTATTGTGCATTACGCACATGGGCAGAAGGGATTGGAGGCTCGATCCGTCCATCCCGTTTGAGATTCCGTGGTCGAGCTAATCTACGCTGCTATTCCGTCCTTGCTGCTGAACCCGGTAACATCGGTAACAAGGTAACATTGAGCATCCTGGCTAGTGAAACAGTTCGAATGTTACCTTGTTACCGATGTTACCGGGGTTGGGCGAAAGCGGCTTTCTAGACAGCGTTCTTGGGTAGAATGTACTGGCCACGCCCGGATTTCTCGACTTCTCCGGCCTTTGCCATCGCGTGAAGCAGCTTGCGAATGTTACCGTTTTTCATGCCGGTAACATGTGACAGGTCACTCGGTGACATCGGCTCGCGCGCCTCCTCCAATGTTACCAGAATGTTACCGCGCTCG
>NZ_JBWKME010000027.1:0-9970 GCF_056431085.1 Mesorhizobium waitakense
GCTGGGCTTGGTGGCGAATCGGGGCGCATAATCCTGCGGTCTGTCGAACAGCGTCTCGTTGAGCCGGTTGTGGATCCTGGCGAGGCTGGCAAACACGGCATGATCGGTTGCAGAGCCTTTGGCCAGGACGTCGCGCGGCAACCCCATGAGCGGGCACATCCAGTCTTGCGGGTCCGCTAACCGGGGCCCGGTGACCGCCGCCGTTACGAAGCCATCCAGCGCCGACATGGTCCGCACCAACGGACGGGGGGCGGTCTTGGCGGCCATCCAGGCCTCGAGCGCCTCGTCCGACAGCGCCATGTCATCGATCGCGCTCATGCCGCCAAGGGGAGCGGCATCTCTTGGCGGCGCCCCCAGTTCCATATGTGGACGTATATGGACCCCGCCCGATTGCAACAGGTCGGCTGGATCAAGATCGTCGGTCACAACTGCTGACGTATATCCGGCTTCCTCATGCGGCTGGACAACGTCTTCGCCGCGAGCCCCGATGGATTTTCGCGCGCTTCCACCTCATCGGCCCCTAGACATTGGCCGAAGCCAAGCCGGTCCACACACCAGGTTCGGGAAGCGACGGAATGGCCGTTTCACCATCTCCTGCCATTTTGCTGCAATTGCCGGGGTGAGACCTCCTTCTGTTGTTTTCCTTTCGTTTGCCGCTTCGCCTCAAGCTGCTTTCACCGACTGTGCGGGCTCGTAGAATGTGCCACCCGAGAGGATGGCCCACACGACCCTCGCATTCTTGTTGGCGAGCGCGACAGCCGCGACGTTGGGGTGTCGTCTTTGCCGCAGCTTACTGAGCCAGAGGCTTCGTGGATCCTGCTTGCCGGCTGCTTTGCCAAGCGCAGCACGAGCCCCATGGATCATCAATGTGCGCAGATAGCGATCGCCCCGCTTGCTGATGCCGAATAGCCGGGCTCGCCCTCCGCTGGATCGTTGTTTGGGTACCAGGCCAAGCCAGGCCGCGAACTGACGGCCATTTTTGAAGCAGGTTCTATCGCCTACGGCAGCGATCAAGGCAGTTGCCGTCACGGGGCCGATGCCTTCGATCTTCCCAAGCCGTTGGCACTGCTCGCTGGTGCGGAAGATTTCCCGTATCCGCCGATCATAAATTGCAATGCGATCGTCGAGCTCGGCCAATTCCGTCTGCAGCTCCCTCATCAGCGACCGGACCATCTCGCTGAGTCCGTCATCATCATTCCCCACGATGACGGCGAGGCCGCGCCGCAGCTGCGAGATATCGCGGGGAATGACGATCCCGTGCTCGGAAAGAAGGCCGCGAATCTGGTTCACAAGCCGAACTCGATCGGCGACCAGACGCCGACGAATGCGATGAACGGCCTGGACCGCCAGCTGATCAGTCGATTTCGGCGGCACAAAGCGCATCGAAGGCCGGCCGACCGCTTCGCAGATGGCTTCCGCATCGTTTCGGTCGTTCTTGTTGGACTTCACATATGGTGTAACGAACTGAGGACTGATCAGCCGAACCTCATGGCCAAGCTCGGTGAGCTCCCTTGCCCAGTAATGCGCGCCGTTCGAGGCTTCCATGCCGACCAGGCATCGGGGCAGATTGGCGAAGAAGCAGGCTACCGCATCGCGACGCAGCGTCTTTCGCACGACGACTTTTCCGTGGCAGTCGACCCCGTGAACCTGGAACACATATTTCGCAAGATCCAGACCTATTCGAACGACCTGCATGACATCCTCCTTTGTTGCAGTTGACGTTCGAGATTCCACCTCGCCTGGGAGGGCGGGGTCCATACCATTGGCTCCCACTTGCAAGTGTTTTTTACAGATATTTTTGATCGGATCGCTTGCGATCATATGTCCGGCCTTTGTATGCGGTCGCACATGACCGCTGGCCAAGATGGTTTCCGCAACGCATGTTCCTAACACGGCAACGACCTTGAAAGGCCAATGGAACTGACGGAGTATCACGCGTCTTGGATCGATCGATCGCACCATCTGCTTTTCTCTTGCAAGTTCACAGCATCAGCTCAACACAGTAGCATTCTATTCTGCTCACCGTGATGACCAATTCCTATGTTGCTTGCGTTTGCTCCTCTGTCCGCCGATACGCCTCGCCGCTCACCATGAGCTTCCACGCAATACGGGCGATCTTGTTGGCGAGCGCCACCGCAACCAGCTTTGGTTTCTTCCGTTGCAGGAGTTCGATCAGCCATCGGGAAGCATGTCTGCTTCGACCTGCTCTGACATGCTGAAGAAGGGCAGTTGCGCCAACCACCAATATGCTCCTCAGCATTTCGTCGCCAGCACGTGTGATCACCCCCAGTCTGACCTTGCCTGCGGTCGAATGGTCTTTGGGCGTGAGGCCTATCCAAGCGGCAAAATCGCGACCCGACTTGAACGTTCGGGGATCTGGGGTCTTCATCATCAAAAGCGATGCGCCCTGCATTCATTGGAGCGGTGCAACGTGGTCAGTTTTTCCTCGACGGCTTTCGTTTCAGCCAGCAAATCTCGATATTCAATGCCATGCATGACAAAAAGCTCCCGGGCCAATTCAGGCAGGGATTGATCCGCCGCAATCCGCTCCAACAGCGGTTCGATGCGGCACATGCCCGTGGCCGCGACGATGCCGAACTCCATGGCAAAACCGCGAATGGCGTTGGCGAGCTGTGTCCGATTGCGAATGAGTCTCTCTCGCACACCGACCAGCATTAACGCCGCCTGCTGGTCCGCGGTCTTCACCGGCACGAAGCGCATCGTCGGTCGGCTCATCGCCTCACACAAAGCTTCCGCGTCCGCCGCGTCGTTCTTGCCGCGTTTCACATAAGGTTTCGCCAACTGAGGCGCTATCGGGCACGCCGGCGGCGAAATCGGTCTCGAGATCTTCGAGTTCGAGCAGCATCTGGCCCAGCTTCTCGGACGAGCGGCCGAAGGCCTTGCGGTTGAAGCGATCGATCCGCAGCTGCAGGCGCTGGATGCGAAGTCCGGCCTCGGCGCGCTCCCTTCGCAGTTGCTCATCACGTTCGGCGATGGTGATGTCACGGGCAGAAACGGCCGCCTCCAGAAGGGCGATCCGGGCGATGAAATCAGCGATTGAGGGGGTCTGTTCCGACACCCAAATTACATACCCGAAAGAGCTTCTTTACGGAAGCAGAATCGACACAGAATCAATAAGAAACGAGCAAAATCAGCCAGCCAGACGCGGTCGATAAATCTTGCTTGGCCGGCGCCAGTCGATCCCGTCCAAAAGCAGCGAAAGCTGCGCCTTGGTGAGCGACACGGCGACTCGTGGTTGGCCAGGCGAAACAACCCTCGGAAAGCCGTTTTGTAAAAAGGCAGAACCCCTGGTCGTCATGCGCCAGAATCTTGATGATATGACCCTTGCGTCCACGGAAGCAGAAGATCGCGCCAGTGTGCGGTTAGGTGGCGCGCCACCTAACCCTATTTATGTGTCGCACGAGATTTTGTGGCGGCGCCGTCCTGATGCCAGCCTGGGCCGGCAAAGACTGCAATTCTCCGCCACATAATATTTCCTACCTCTCGGATGGGTGCGGGATCCCCCTGCGCCGCTATTCCGGAGAGGCAATATGCTCGAGTTCTATTTTTCGTATAAAGGGGTGCTCAAGCGCCTGCGTAGCGGTGCGCTT
This sequence comes from Mesorhizobium waitakense, assembly GCF_056431085.1. Lineage (NCBI taxonomy): Bacteria > Pseudomonadati > Pseudomonadota > Alphaproteobacteria > Hyphomicrobiales > Phyllobacteriaceae > Mesorhizobium > Mesorhizobium waitakense. The sequence continues at coordinate 3,612 of NZ_JBWKME010000027.1, forward strand.
GGTGACGAGATGGACCGTCTTGCAGAACATTTCTTCACGCTTGGTTACAAGCGAGCGACGGCCAAGAGTTATCTGAGCCGGATTGCGCACTTTAGCCAGTTTGCCGGGACGCGCTGCGGTCCGATGCCGATCCATCAAGATGTCGTCGACAGCTATTTGCGCACGTTTACTACGGATTCTCCGCGCATTGGGGCAGTGTCGGCGCTGGGGCACGCACGGCGAGTGGCTCCGGAGCGGTTGATAGTTTCCGTTCCAAGTAAAGAGGATGATCCGGATGCTCCGCTTCTGGCCTCCTTTTCGGACTATCTGCATAGGGTACGGGGCCTGGAGCCGAAGACCCGCGAAGGCGTTCTTCTGGGCGGCCGCCGCTTTCTGGATTGGTTCCGCCATCACCATCCCGGCCAAAACCTCGAGACGTTGACGGCTGAGCACGTCCTCGCTGCTGCCGAACATCGGCTATCGCTATCGGCGACCTCCAGCAGCCGCACGGCAGCGACTTCTCACATTCGAACATTTCTTCGGTTTTTATGTTGGGCTGGGCACCATCATCAAGATCTCGCCCGCGTCGTCCCAAGGACGCCCTATTGGCGTTTGGCGCATTTGCCGCCGCGCCTTGCATGGGATGACGTTCGGCGCGCAATCGATGCGATCGGCGCAACGATGCCGGTCGACATCCGCGATCGAGCCGTCCTGCTGCTGCTCGCCACCACGGGGATTCGCAACGGCGAGCTACGCGCCATTCGGCTGCAGGATATCGACTGGCGTGCTGGCGAGATTTTTGTCCGGCGCACCAAGGGCAAGCGTGATCGGGTGGCGCCGCTCCTCGAGGAGACCGGCGCCGCGCTCGCCGACTACATCCTGGGCGCTCGACCAAAGGTGGAGAGTCCATATCTGTTCCTGTCCTTCACGCCGCCCGTAGGACCGTTCAAGTGCGCGTCGCCTGTTTCGAGAATCGTGCGGAAGCGGTTGCGGCATGGTGGGGTCGAACTCGGGCGGGTCGGAGGTGCGCATCTCCTGCGCCACAGCCTTGCCACCCAGCTCGTCAGGCAGCGAACGCCGATCAACGAGGTCGCCGATCTTCTCGGGCACCGGAGCATCAACACAACGGTGCTGTACGTAAAGGTCGCGACCTCGCAGCTCGCCGAGGTTGCGCTTCCCTTTCCGGGAGGCGTCGCATGACCGCCTTTGCCCGATTCCTTCGCGAGAAAGCCGAGCGTTACATCGAATTGCGCCGCTCCCTCGGCTACGCCTTCAGCAAGCAAGCCGGGACGTTGCGGGCTTTCATCCACTACGTTGAGCGCGCTCAGCTCGATGGGCCCGCCACTCGAACGATGGCGCTTGATTTCGCCTTGTCGTTCGGCGGAGCCGCTAACAGCCGCGTCACTCGCCACGGCGTGCTCCGCCGGTTTTACGAGTATCTCGCCGTCTATGACGTCCGAACCGAGGCCTTAGAGTGCAGAGCTTTCCCCAGATCTAGAGCGATTCCGCCTCCGCGTATCCTCAGCGAGGCAGAGTTGGCGTCGCTCATCGACGCATGCGCCCGCCTTTCGCAAGGCACCCCTCTCAGAGGGCGGACGATGGCGACGCTGATCGGATTGTTGGCGAGCTCGGGGCTGCGATCGGGCGAAGTGGTCAGGCTTGATCGTTCCGACGTCGATTTGGCCAACGGGGTTCTCCGCGTTCGGAAGACGAAGTTCCGCAAGGACCGTCTCGTTCCTGTTCACACGACGACCCAAACAGCCCTTCGTCAATATGTGCGTGAGCGCGATGCTGCTTTTCCCACGCCCAAGGACCAGGCCTTCTTCCTCAGCTCCCGAGGCAACCGCCTCTCGGCGACCGGCCTGCAAAACGGTTTTGCTGAGGTCCGCAAGCTCGCCCATCTTGATGGCGGCAAGCCGTTAAGACCGCACGATCTCAGGCACCGTTTCGCCGTCACCCGCCTCAGCCTCTGGCACCAACAGCGCGCAGACGTTCAGGCGCTGCTCCCGTTGCTCGCCACCTATCTCGGCCACGCCAGCTACAGCGACACAGCCTACTACCTCACTGGCTCGGCGGATCTTCTCGCCATTGCGGCGGAACGCGCCTTCCTCGATGGAGGTGCAGTATGAGCGAACACTTGCTCCTCGCGCCGCTCCTTGAATCCTATTTTCGCCGGCGCCTGACCAAGCAGCGCAACGCGACTCCCGCGACCGTGGCCAGCTATCGTGACGCCTTGCGCATGCTCATACTCTTCGCCGCTGCCCGATTACGAAGGAAGCCAGCGACGTTGGCGCTAGAAGATCTCGATCGAGACCTCGTTCTCGCCTTTCTCGACGAGCTCGAAGAGAAGCGGAACAACTCCGTCGCCACGCGCAATGCCCGTCTGGCTGCGATCCGATCGTTCTTTCAACACGTGGCAGGCGCCGATCCGGCGTCCTTTGGTGTCGCCCAACGCGTGCTGACGATTCCCATAAAACGGGCGCATATTGAGGTAACGCACCACCTCTCCAAGGCAGAAGTGGACGCCCTCATTGCGGCCCCCGATCAAAGGACGTCCCGCGGGCGGCGCGACCGCACGTTTCTGCTGTTCCTGGCGCGGACCGGCGCGCGGGTCTCCGAAGCCATCGGTATCAACGCTAACGACCTTCGAGTAGAGCGGCCGCACCCGCAAGTGTTACTGCACGGTAAGGGGCGCAGAGATCGCGTCATCCCCATTCCTAAAGATCTGGTGCGAGCACTGACGACGTTGTTGGGTAAACGCGGAATCGCGCTCCACGAGACACGACCGGTCTTTGTCGGCGCCCACAACGAGCACCTCACGCGTTTCGGAGCGACCCATATTGTACGGAGAGCGGTGGCAAAGGCTGCTGCCATCAGGCCGGACTTGGCCGACAAGCCCATATCGCCACACATCTTCCGGCACTCCCTTGCCATGAGGCTCCTCCAGTCTGGCGTGGATCTTTTAACGATCCAAGCCTGGCTCGGGCACGCACAGGTCGCTACCACCCACCGATATGCCGCCGCGGATGTCGAGATGATGCGAAAGGGACTTGAGAAAGCGGGCATCGATGGCAATTACGGCGTGCGTTTCCAACCGAATGATGCCGTGCTGCAGCTGCTAGACAGCATCTGAATATTATGTGGCGGAGAATTGCAGTCTTTGCCGGCCCAGGCTGGCATCAGGACGGCGCCGCCACAAAATCTCGTGCGACACATAAGTGCGGGTCGAGCGCAAGCACCTGCTGCACCATGCGTGCCAGGCTGTTGATCCCGCGGCGCATATCGGTCGCGCCGCAGCACAGGTAAATCCGGTCGGTCGGCACCACCGTGATCACCTGGTCAACTCCGCCAGAACGATGTGCAGCGCTGTCGGATCGACGATCCCGTCGATCCGCAATCGCGCGCCGTTCGCAAAGGCCACGACGATCCTGCCGGCCGGGTCCGGGCAATCGGCGACGGGGCGTTCAACCTCGGGCAGATCGCTCACGTCGATGCGCGCGAAGGTCGCCATCGCCTGATCGGCATCAGGCTCGCCGCCGGCCATCTGCTTGCGCCAGGCATAGAGCTGTGATGGGGCTACGCCGAACGCTTGCGCGACCTCGGTCACCGACGACCCCGCCGCGCTCGCCAGGTCGACCAACGCGCGCTTCTCAGTGCAGCTCCACAGCCTTCGTTGCCGCGCGCGCCCGGGCGTCGTTGCACAATCTTCGGCCGCCGCCGCACCGCTTAACTCGGCGACCAAATCGCCCTCTGCATGTTCCAATGTCATGGCGCGAAAACTCCATGTTCATCGGCCTATTGCAAGGTGCCTTGGTGCACCGCTTACACTGAGCGTCCCAGTCGTAGGGAACAATCCTGGTGAGGCAACGCGGGGGGCTGTTTCTCAATTCGCCCGACAAGGCGGCCAGCAGATGGTTCTTTGGGACGATATTCGAACCGCCCCACGGCACCATATGCAGATGTCTTTCCAGCAGCGCGGCCGCGGGATCGTTGGTGACGTTCGGCAGCTAAAGGTCGATGTCGATAGCTACAACGAGGCGAGGTCGGACGAAGAGCCTATCCAGATGGATTTCGACTTCACTATGGACTTGCGGAAATCGAGGCAGCAGAAGCCGCCTAGTCGCCGCGCCTTCTCCAGCGGGCGGATGCAGCTAATCGCGTCGCTGCTTCGGCCCTTTGTTCTGCGCGACATGCGGTCAGCCCGCACGCGGCCGCCAATCTTGCCACCGCGCCGCCCTAGCTCCACAGCGGCCTTGTTCTTGAGATCTTCTTCAGCCGGCGCCTCGCCAGTCGCGATGTCAACTATCGACCTCGCCAATTGGTTTGCGTCGCGCGGGCGCTTTGGATGCTTATCGGTCATAGCTTGAAGATGGCCTTCGTTTCCGCCTATTTCCAGACGGCGTATAGGCGAAAGCGCCTATTGTGGTTGGGACGGAGTTTCAAACTGACCCCACTACCGCCGCGCCGAAGGGCTTGCATCGCCCGCTGGATCCGGCGTTGCTGAATGCTCTCGAACGCGCATGATGGCATATTCGTTTTATATGGGACGCTTCAGCATATCGTAGCTAAACAAAAAAGATGCCGTTGCCGGCCAGGAGACCCGGGAGACTCGGGGACGGTAGTCGGCCCGGCAGGAGCGGCTGGTGAGGCGATGGGCAAGGAGTTGAAAGCCGCGTAGCCAACGCTCAACGAGGCGCGCCCGACCGGCGACGGCCATGTGGAGCTGGCGTTTGGGCCCAGCTCAGGACGAACTGGCCCGCGAGATCAAGTCGCGCTGATGCCAAGTGCTCCGGACCAAAGGCTCGAAGTTGTGAGTGAGGACACCAAGCGAAATGATGCCACAACTGGACCACTGGCTCCAACAGGTAACAGGAATAACGGGGCTGCTCCCGGAGTTACTCGGCGCGATTGCGGAAAGGCTCAGCCCGATCGATCTGCTGGCGGTGTCGCAGACAGACGGCGAGCTGCGTGCTGCTGTCCAAATGTCCGCGGCGTTGGAAGAAAGGCGCCAGATGGCAATCCGGGTTCAGGCCGTCTGGAACAGGTTAATGGTCCCGCAGCCAGGAGTCGCGAATCCCTTTGTCGCACTAGTTGTTCCCGGCGTGTTGGAATCTCTCGCATCCAATTTCAATTGCCTGACCAGCGTGCAGCAGGAGCAGCTCGTTGCCATCGCCGAAGGACATAACGACCCCGAGCACCGCGTCTTTGCCCTGCGAGCCCTCGGCGGGGGGCTGGGAGGGCTCGCGCCCACGCTTCAGCAGCGCCTCGTCGAGGTCGCCGAAGGACTTGACGACGAAGAGCACTGCTTCCAAGCCCTGGAAGCGCTCAGACGGGGGGTGGGAGGGCTCGCGCCCGCGCTCCAGCAGCGTCTCATTGATCGCGCCGAGGCGCTTGACCCCGAATATCGCTTCTTGGCCTTGGAGGACCTCGGGCTGGCCGTGGGTGAGTTTACGCCCATGCTCCAGCAGCGTCTCGTCGAACTCGCCGAGGGGGTTGACGATCCCCAGTATCGCGTCGCTGCCCTCGTTTGTCTCGCAATGGGTGTGGGAGGGCTTGTGCCGGCGCTCCAGCAGCGTGTCGTCGATCGCGTCGAGGAGCTCAACCCGGAAGACCGCGTCTCGGTGCTTCGAGCCCTCGGGATAAGCGTGGGAGAGTTTGTACCCGCGCTCCAGCAGCGTGTGGTCGACCTCGCAGCAGGGCTTGTCGATCCCGTGCATCGCGCTCAAGCCCTGCAGCGCATCGGACTGGCCGCAGGAGAGTTTGCGCCGGAACTACAGCAGCGCCTCGTCAGGCTCGCCGAGGCGTTTGTCGATCCCGAGCATCGCGCTCAAGCCCTGGAGGGCATCGGACGGAACCTAGGAGAGCTTGCGCCCGCACTACAGCAGCGCCTCGTCGTGCTCGCCGAGGGGCTCGCCCAGTACGAGCATCGCGTCACAGCTCTGCGGGGCCTCGCAGTGGGCGTCGAAGGACTTGCGCCCACGCTCCAGCAGCGCCTCGTCGACCTCGTCGTGAGCCCTGACCTCGAAGATCACTTCTCGGCCCTCGCAGCCCTGGAGTCAGCCGTGGGAAAGCTTGTGCCCGAGCTACAGGAGCGCCTCGTCGTGCTCGTCGAGGGGCTCGCCCAGCCTCATCAACGCGTCTTAGCCCTATGGGGCTTCAGATGGGGCGTAGGCCGGTTTGCGCCGGCGTTACAAGAGCGCATCGTCGTGCTCGCCGAGGGGCTCGCCCAACCCGGAGATCTCAACCAGGCCATGTGGATCTTGAGAAAGGGCTTTGGACGTTTTACGCCCGAGCTACAGGAGCGCCTCGTCGTGCTCGCCGAGAATCTTAACGACCCACACGATCGTGTCACTGCGCTGCTAAGCCTCGGAGAGAGCGCG
>NZ_JBWKME010000028.1:0-13813 GCF_056431085.1 Mesorhizobium waitakense
ACTGAATCACAACCCGCTGAAATCACTCACTTCTTTTTGGAGCAGATACTTAGAGCCGCGGCGGTCCACCAAATGCCTTCTGGATCAACGGCGAAGCAGCGGAATCCGACGCTGCACGCATCGAACCACCTGCGAATGATCGCCAAGCAACATCGAATGCCGTCGAGGCCGGTCCTTCCCAATGGTATCGGTTAAAGCGCGGGCCTGTCTACGTAGAAGGCCCGACACTATCACCAATACGCTTCGAGAGGTTCCTTCCACCATAAAACTCTTCCGCTGCCTTTCGGCAGACAACCGTGTAGAACTCATCCGCATCCTCGATGGTGTAGCCAGCGCCCGCGAAACAGCCGCGCGCTATCTCGTGAAGCGTATGCCGCATTGAACCCGTGTCATCGTACACTGCGTTGACGCACGCAATGATTACCATGACCTCTTCCTTCGAGAGCCGCTGCCGACCACTCATTAAACGAGCGTGGTTGATGCAGGCGACGGCATTGGCGCATGTGAATGAATCGCCCAGTCCAGAGCAGTCCTCGAAACCATTACCCTGCTCGTTCAACTTGAAATGCGCGATGGGCAGGTATTTCATGTCCGCGATTTGCGGATGGTTCAGATCCGCGACCACTGCGGGCTCCTGACCCGATCGGATCTCCTGGAGCCGGGTTTCGAAATTGTGCAGCCACGGACCCACCAAGCTAGTGTTGCGCTGCAGCTTGTTCTTGTCGGGTTTCTCGAACATCAGAGTCGAATCGAGCTTCTCAGTCTCCACCGGTGACAGGAAGCCGTGCTCAACCAGAGTCTTCATCACGACCTTTTCGGCATGGCCCCAGTGCGCAGCATAGACCTGTCTAAAATTAAGAATGGCTTGGCCGGCCGCGAACTGAGCTTCCTCGCCAAGCCCGCAGTCCTTGTCGAGGAGTGCTTCGAGTGTCTCGTTGCATCGCTTGAGAGTTACGCCCTTCTCGCTGCGGATGGTATCGTGGAAGTGCCGGGCACCCTTGTTCACGAAGGGATGAGTGATTGACCTTGACGTGTAGCCGTAGGCACCGGTCTTCTCGTTGAGTACGCCTGTCAAAGCGTACTTGTTCTTCTGATCGTACAGCTGGCTCTTTGTAAGGTCCGGATCCTTGGGGACTTGCGGCGGCCTGTACTTGGTCACGCACTCATTTTTAACAAGATGACCCTTCATGCACGCCAGGTTCAGAATGAGTGACGCGCGCGCCTGCTCATCGTCCACGAGGCGCGCGACGTGCACGCGGGTCGCCGCCCGGTAATCAATCAACGTTGCAAATTGATTGTTGCCACAGGTACGGATTCGATCCGCGGTGCGCTCACTCGAACGCTGGGTTTCGGCGCCGGCGGCGTGATAGCTGTCATAATACTCCCTCGCTTTCGCGTGAGCGGTCCTGAGCCGCTCGTTGCTGGTGAAGCCCATTTTCCCGTCATGCAACGCCGTGGTGGACAGGAAGAAGTTGTTGGCGACTTCGTTGTAGGCGTAGCCCGCACCCGCGAGGAACAAGCCGTACTTAACCGCGCGCGCGGAAAGGCTCGATCCTTGCCCCGTTCCGCCTTTCCCCGCTCCTTTCCTGCCGAGCTCTCCCTCCGGATTCAGCAGTGCAGAATGCCTTGCAGGGGGTGGCGCCGTGCTCTGGGAACCAACCTCGGTGAGTGCACGAACCCAAGCGTAAAATACACTCCTCGCACTCGGATCCCCAGCCACTCCGTCAAGAAGCCGCTGGGTCACCGTTAATGCGCCTTTAGGTTCTCTATTTCCACCCCTCATGTCGCCCTTACGACGCCTCCGCTTCGCCGCTTTTTAATCTGCCGCACAGATCGATGTCGCGGTTACCAAACACCTGGCGCGTCAGCTCGCCCTTAATTTCGCGGGCGATCTCGTTACGGATGTGAATCCGAGCTCCCGCTCGGCGTCAGCGTCGCCGGCACCGGTCAAACCTGCTCTGGCCAGTCATCGCTGCAGGCGTCTTGTTGCCTCTTCCCGATTCTCATTTTCTCTTTGATCCTCTTTTGCAACCCATGCGTCCAGGACGTGGTCCAGCTCCGCTTCCCCTTGGGTCATGCCTTCGATCCACCATTCCGTGGTCACTGCCGCCACTCCATACCAGGATAGTGAGCGTCCCATGCTAGTGCCTGGCAGCCGCCCCTTGCCATGCACAATCAATATTCCATGATGCACGGCGACAGAATTGCTCTCGGTCAGGCTCGACGACCAAGCAGCCTCGTGGCCGCCCCTTTTTGCAGAATTTGACGCACACAACCGCTCACCCCAGGCATTCACTGCTCCTCTACATGCGCAGCCGATATCAGCCACAGGATGAAGCGTGGACTCCGCGCTTCAGCATACCTGCATATCAATCACGCATGCGAAATATCCCGGGATCATCATTAAAATGAGCGAAAGGGCCCAAGGCACTCCGGGATCGGGGTAGCACGGACCCAGTAAAAGTCACGACGTCCAGGGTTGTCATGCTCGATGCAGAATATCTATTGAGGCCGGTCAGCGAGGGCAACGCGTGCGGGGACGCTCTCGATTACGACTTAAGCTTCCTGGAATTTGAGATGGCGTCGCAGGGGAGGCCTGCCCAGCATATCGGCGGCTCTCTCAAGGCGGAAGAGGCTCCCAATTGGGAAGAGGTGTGGCGGCTCGGCCTCGACCTTGCTACGCGTACCAAAGACCTTCGCATCGGCGTCTTGCTGACACGCTCCGCTGTCAGCCAGTTCGGCTTCTCTGGACTGGCCAAGAGCCTTGAGCTTCTCGTCGCTTATGTCGAGATTTACTGGCCGGAGCTACATCCGCGGCCGGATGCAGACGACGGCGGCGACCAGACCGTGCGTCTCAATGCTTTGGCAAATCTGTGCGATCCCTCCGGGCTTATGGCGGACATCCGCCGCGTTCCTCTCACCGCTTCCAGGCGGTTCGGAGCATTTGCGCTCGGTGACTGGATGTCAGCGCAGCAGTCTCAGCCATGTGAAGTTGATACCACGACCATCAAACTCGCCTTTGGCGACACCGATCCTGGCCAGTTCGACCAAACAAGCGGTGATCTCGACGCCAGCCTCTCGGCGGTCATCGATTTGGATGGTAGCGTTAAGCGGCGCGTCGACATGGCCGAAGCCGTCCGTTTCCAACCTCTAACAGCGCTGCTTCGCCAAGGCAAGGAACTGGTCGATGCCCATAGACGCTCCGAGCCCGTGGCCGCAATGCCCCTGTCGGAGGATTCTGGCGACGCCCCATATCCGGGAGAGATCCGCGACCGAGATGACGTCGTCAATATCCTCGGCCGCGTTTGCCGCTGGTATCAAGTTAACGAGCCGGCCAGCCCCGTACCAGCGCTGCTCGAGCGGGCGAAGCGTCTCGTGTCGAAGGACTTCATGGCTCTAGTGGCAGAGCTGGCGCCGGAGGGTGCTGCGCACTACCGCTCCATAGCCGGCCTGATTGCCGACGAGGGTACTTGAGGCATCGCAACTTCATAGCCGACAAGGAGAATGGAACACATGGCAAAGGAGAGCAGTCAAAAGTTCATTTCGCGAAATCGCCCTCCTCGCGTCCAAATCGAATACGACGTCGAGACCTACGGCTCGCAAAAGAAGGTGCAGCTTCCCTTCGTGGTCGGCGTCATGTCTGATCTCGTAGGCGATCCTGCCGCGCCGTTGCCTCCGCTTGCCGAGCGCAAGATGATGGAGATCGACATTGACAACTTCGATGATCGGCTCAAATCGCTGAAGCCCAGGGTGGCGATGCGGGTAGCGAACCTGTTGACGGGCGAAGGCCAGCTTGCCATCGAATTGAGTTTCGAGCGAATGCACGATTTCTCGCCTGCGGCCGTGGCGCGTAAGGTCGACAGTTTGAACAAGCTGCTTGAGGCGCGAACGCAGCTTTCTAATCTTCTAGCCTACATGGACGGCAAGAACGGTGCCGAGCGGTTGATCGCCAATTTGCTCGCCGACCGGTCCCTGCTCAGCGCCCTGAGCGGCGTGCCCGAGGCTGAACATAAAGCGCCTCAGTTGCCACCCACAGAGACGAAGTAGAATTGATCATGACGTCCACAGATACAATCTCCGCCGTGTTGCAAGACGCCACTGTTGCTACGTTTGATCCGGACGGTTTCAGCAGCTTGCTACAATGCGAGTTAAGGATCTACTCGGACCAAGCCCGTGATGCCGTGGATAGCGCAGTCAGAACACTGGCCGAGCAGGCGCTTGGTAACACGTCCCTGATCAGCGACGACATCGTGGCTACTATCCAGTCGATTATTGCGTCCATCGATGACAAGCTGTCCACACAAGTCAACGAGATCCTCCATCACGAGGATTTCCAAAATCTGGAATCAGCCTGGCGGGGCTTGCATCACCTTACGGTGAACACCGAGACAGACGAGACGCTAAAGATTCGCTTTCTTCCCGTCTCCAAGAAGGAGCTTTCTCGTGCCCTGAAAAAATACAAGGGCGTCTCCTGGGATCAGAGCCCGCTATTCAAGAAAATCTACGAAGAAGAATTTGGGCAGATCGGCGGTGAACCCTATGGCTGCCTGATTGCCGACTACTATTTCGACCATACCCCGCCAGACATAGAATTGCTATCGGGACTCGCGCAAATTGCTGCGGCAAGCCACTCCCCTCTCATTTCTGCTGTCTCCCCGCATCTGCTGCAGATGGACTCTTGGCGCGAGCTCTCGAACCCACGCGACATCACGAAGATTTTCCTAACGCCCGAGCACGCCACTTGGCGAGCATTTCGCGAGAGCGAAAACTCGCGATACGTGGCGCTGACGCTGCCGCGCACCCTCGGGCGGTTGCCCTACGGGACCAAGACCAACCCGGTCGACGAATTCGCCTTCGAGGAGGAGACGGACGGCGGCGATAGCCAAAGGTACCTCTGGACGAACGCAGCCTATGCCATGGGGGTAAACATCACACGCTCGTTTAAGCTCTACGGCTGGCTCTCCAGAATACGCGGTGTAGAATCCGGTGGCCTCGTCGAAGGCCTGCCGGTGCATACCTTCCGAAGCGACGACGGCGGCGTTGATCTAAAATGCCCCACTGAGACCGCGATCAGCGACCGCCGCGAGGCCGAGCTCTCCAAGAACGGCCTTCTGCCGCTGCTGCACCGCAAGAATACCGATCTTGGCGTATTTATTGGCGCTCAGACCGTCAACAAACCGATCAAGTACGAAGACTTGGACGCGTCAGCGAATGCTGAGCTCAGCGCTAGGCTACCCTACATTTTCGCAATCTGCCGCTTTGCCCATTATTTGAAGTGCCTGGTTCGGGACAAGATTGGCACGTTTAAAGAGCGCCATGAGGTCGAGGAGTGGCTCAACCAATGGATCCAGCGTTACGTCCACCCCTCGCCCGAGCTGGGGAGCGAAGAAAGCAAGGCACAACAGCCGCTCTCCTCAGCCAAGGTCGAGGTGGACGAGGCTGAAGACAATCCTGGTTATTACACTGCCAGATTCTATCTGCGGCCGCATTACCAGCTTGAAGGCTTGACCATCTCTCTGAGGCTGGTGTCGCGCCTGCCGTCTGCCCGAAAAGGCTGAGAGGGTACGTCCTTCCATAAAGGAAGTGGCGAAGGCAAATTTGGTCCGCAGAGGGCCGTTCGCCGCACCCGGCAGCTCTATATGACAAAACCGCCCGGCCCCAGTGTCACGATACCGAAGGAGAATTCGTCATGGCGTTCGACGCAGTCATGAAGTTCAACACAGTGTCCAAGGATGGCATTCAGCCCAAAGGGGAATCTCTTATCCTGAAGGATGGTTTTACGCTTGCCGACGAATGGAGCTTCTCAATCGAAAACAAGCTCAACATCGGGCCTCACACTGTCGGCGCTGGGACAGGCAAGGCTGAATTCGAGGTTTTCACTATTAAGAAGCAGGTGGATAGCGCCTCATCCGCGCTGTACGTGGCCTGCGGTCGAGGCGCGCATTTTAACGACGTTGACTTAAAGCTCTTCAAGTCGACAGGCAGCGGACTTCTCACAGCTGATTCCAACCTATTCTTGCACTGGAGTTTCAACATGCTCGCGATCGAGAAGGTCGAGTGGGCCTATGCGGAAGACGCTCCGGAGGAGACGATCACCTGCCGGTTCGGCGCCTGCAAGATGATCTATTACAAGCAGGATATGCATGGCGCTCTAACCAAGGCAGGCGAAGGGATCTGGAACCAGGTCTCGAACAGCGCCGAGTTCAATAAGCTGGTTGTCAGCTGACGGTGGCGAAATTGGCAGTCGCCTCGTCGAAAATTGCGATTCTGGAGATCGAACATGACCAGGCATCTTAGGCGGGATCTGGTGCAGCCTTCCCTCCTCGACAGGCTCACTGACGATGAGCCGAACAGCGCGTGCGAAACGCAGGACAAGCGCAGTTTCTCAATTCGCCAACTACAAGAGGTGATTCTACGCGACGTGTCCTGGCTGTTGAACACGAATCAATTGGCTTCAAGCGTGGCACTCCACGCATACCCCCTCGTCGCGGCCAGCACACTCAACTACGGGGTCCGGCCTCTCAGCGGGCACATCCGCGAAGGCATCGATTCGAGCGCCTTGGGAGACGAAATCGCCGAGAGCCTGCAGCGATTCGAGCCGCGGCTCTTACCGCGCAGTATTAAGGTGATGGTCCTCAACGACGGACAGGACTGCAGCTCCTTTCGCTTTAAGATTGCGGCCGATCTGTGGGCGCTGCCTGCTCCGCTGCCGATGACAATGCGCACGGAGGTGGATCCCGAACTCCAAGTTGTCCGTGTTGGTTTGGATCCGGAGACAAGCTGATGGATCCCCGGCTTCTCGGATTGTACAACGATGAGCTGGCCTACATGCGCGAGATGGGGGCCGAATTTGCTCGCTCCTTCCCGAAGGTTGCCGGACGGCTCGGGATGGAAGCAGAAGAGGTCGCCGATCCTTATGTCGAGCGGCTGCTGGAAGGCTTCGCCTTCATGGCCGCGCGGGTGCAGCTGAAGCTGCAGTCACGTTTCCCGAATTTCACGCAGCACCTGTTGGAGATGGTGTATCCGCACTTTCTACCGCCGATACCGTCGATGACGATCGTGCGCTTCGAACCGGATGCGGAAGCCGGACCGATCGAGAATGCATACGTCGTGCCGCGCGGAACCAAACTTTTCGGCCGACTCGCTCCGGGCGCCGTCACCCATTGCGAGTTCCGCACGGCTCATGACGTCCATCTATGGCCGATCATGGTGAGCGCCGCCGACTACTTCGCGACGCCCGGGCAGATCTCCTCCCTGGATCTTCCGGCCCGGCAACAGGTGAAGGCTGCCTTTCGACTGCGGCTTCGTACCACCAACGGCATGCCATTCAATCGACTCTCACTTAAGGCCCTGACACTACACCTTCTCGGGCCCGGTGGCATCGGTGCGGCGCTTGCCGAGCAGCTGATCGCCGACACACGCGCCATCGTTGCCCGTCCCGTCGGCCGGCCAATCACTTGGCAGGAGAGAATCCCGCTCAATATGCTGCGGCAGCGTGGTCTCGAGCCGAACTGCGCGCTCCTGCCCGAGGTCCCACGCTCCTTCGACGGTTACCGTCTCCTGCAGGAGTATTTCGCCATCGCGGAGCGGACGTTGTTCGTCGAGGTGAGTGGGCTTGCCGACGCCGTGTCCCTGTCAACGACGGAAAGCCTCGAGATCGTGTTCGCGCTTGGCCGAGTCGAACCACGGCTGGAACGTCATCTCGGACCTGAGAACATCGCTCTCTTCGCGACCCCTGCGATCAATTTGTTCGAACGCCAAGCTGATCGAATTCACGTGAGGGAAAAAGACCATGAGCATAATGTAATCGTAGACAGGATGAGGCCCCTCGACTTTGAGGTTCACTCCATCCTCGCAATGAGTGGCTACGGAGAGAGCAACGGAGCAGCCCCCGCCGAGTTCCTCCCCTTCTACAGCATCAGCGCGCACGGCCGGGAGGAGCAGCACTCCAGGTACTACATGCTCCGGCGGGAGCAGCGGCAGATGTCGGAGCACCAACGATCGAATGGGGCGCGAACTGGCTATATCGGCAGCGAGACCTTCGTCTCTCTGGTCGATCGCCGGGCGGGTCCCTATTCGGCGGGACCTCAGCAGTTGTCGGTGCGCTGCCTGTGCTCGAACCGGGATTTGCCGCTGCTGTTACCGATCGGCCGAGACGAGACCGACTTCACCCTGGAAATCGGCGCTCCGGTTACCGCCACCCGGTGCATATCGCCACCGAGCCGACCAGGCCACTCCTTCGCCAACGGCGATTTCACCTGGAAACTGATCAGCCACCTTTCGCTGAACTACCTTTCAGTCAGTAATTCCGACAGGGGTGGTCACCAAGGCGCAGAGGCGCTGCGCGAACTCCTGCGCCTCTACATCGATCCGGACAATGCGTGCGCCTCACGGCAGATCGACGGCATCCGGGAGATCCGGTCACAACCTGCGATCCGGCGGCTGCCTGGCGGTGGACAAGCCGCCGTGGCACGTGGAATCGAGGTTGGCATCACCCTGGACGAAGCGGCTTTCGAAGGCGTCGGCATCTTTCCGCTCGCCTCGGTACTCAACCAGTTCTTCGCAAAATACGTTTCGATCAACAGCTTCACGGAGACGGTCGTCTCGACGTTGCAACGAGGGGAGATCATGCGATGGCCGACGATGACCGGCCGCCGGGCGATCCTCTGATTGCGGACGCTCTCGGCCAATTCCTCAGCGCCGTTGCAGCCGAACCGCATGGTTACGACTTCTTCGAGGCTCTGCGGCGGGTCGACGCGATCTGCTCAGATCGACCTCGACTGGGGGAATCGGGCCGGCCGAGCCTGGATCGGGTGCGGATCGGCCAAGAGCCCTCGCTCGCCTTTCCGACGCGACCGATCGCGGGCGTGACGGATGGAGGGGAGACTGATTTTGCGCGAATCTCCACTTACCTCTTCGGATTGTTCGGATCCAACGGTCCTCTCCCGTTGCATTTGACGGAGTATGCTCTTCTCAGACAGCAAAACGCCGCGGATGAGACGCTGGTCAGGTTTGCCGATATCTTCCATCACCGTATGGCCTCGTTCTTCTTTCGTGCCTGGGCGGAGAGTGAGCCGACCGTAAGCCACGACAGGCCACACGAAGATCGCTTCGCGCTTCAGCTCGCCTCCCTCGCCGGCTTTGGCATGACCGCCCTGCTTGCACGAGATGCTATGCCCGATCTGGCCAAACTCCACTTCACCGGCCGTCTCGCCTCACACACCCGCAATCCCGAGGGGCTTGCCGCCATCGTCGCGAGCTTCTTCGAGGCGCCGGTCGATACACGTGAGTTTGTCCCGCAATGGGTCAAACTGCCCCGCGTCTCGCTCTGCCTCCTGGGCCTCGACCCGCGCACGGGCAGGCTGGGCTGCACGGCTACTGCCGGTAGGAGGATCAGAGTGCACCACCACCGCTTTCGTCTCATTGTCGGTCCGCTCAGCCTGGTTCAGTACGAGTCGCTTTTGCCCGGGGCTCTCGGTCTTAGGACCATGGCTCAGATCATCCGCAATTATATTGGAGATGAACTGGACTGGGAGGTCAATCTTGTCCTCCGCCGCGAGGAGATGCCGGAAGTGCGGCTGGGTCGCCGCGGCAGGCTCGGCTGGACGAGTTGGATAGGCAAGCGGGAGATGCGGCGGGACGCCGATGACCTAACGACTACCCCGCCTGATCAGCGGCTGGAGCAATTGTGTCCAATTCCGCCGTAACTGCTTGAGCGTGGCGCCCACACCGGTTCGACGACGCTTTCCATCACATTTTGCTAGCGGGTCTTCGGTTGGGTCTTTTCCACTTACGCCAGATCGCAGCGAAACCAAGGAACACAATGATGGTCCGATCAAAAATCGACAATCTCCTGAAGCGCAATTGTTCTGCTGCGGTCACCTTGGCCGCGTTCGACCCCGATGATGTTTTTCTCCGACGGCTCACAGGCACCGAGCGGCTGGGGCAACTCTTCCACTACGAGGTGAGGCTCGTCAGCCGCCATCCGATCCAGAACTTTGCTACGATTCCCGGGCAAAGCTTGGCGGTAGGCCTTAAACTCAAGGGCTCTGCAATGCGCTTCTTCCACGGCATCGTTACGGAGTTCCAATACTTGGGGCACGATGACGGAGCAAACCTGAACTACGTGGCGCAGATGCGACCTTGGCTTTCGCTTCTCGATTATCGCTCCAACAGTCGGATCTTTCAAAACAAGACCAGCATAGAGATCATCACCACGATTTTTCGGGAACACAAAGGAAATTTTAAGAACCAGACCACCGGACGATTCCCACAGCGCTCCTACTGCGTCCAGTACGATGAGACGGATCTGGCCTTTGTCAGCCGACTGATGGAGCAGGACGGCATCTACTACTATTTTGAACATGCGGAGGACCAACACGACCTAGTGCTGGTCGACAACGCCGCGAGCCACATCGCCTGCGCGCCCGAGATCGTGGAGACGCACCACAACCTCAGGCCTGCGCCAAATCTACATCGGGACGACGTCATCCTGCGTTGGGAGGAGGTCGTGTCGCTCCAGCCGAACAAGGTCGTTCTCAAGGACTACAACCATGAGAAGCCGAGGGCAGAGCTCACGGCCGTCGCGCAAGTTCCTTCCGTGAAGATCGGAGGCATTCCAGCTTGCAAGCCTGTGGAAGGCACCTTCATCCGATCTCCCGAGGCCGGGCGCTTCAGGCCAGTCAATACCTCAACAGCCTTTGGCGGCGGCTCCACGGCAATTCGGGAGACCTTCGTCTATCCGGGACGCTACACCGAAAAAGCGGACGGGGATTTCTATGCTTGCATCCGTGCCGAAGAGCTCGCCTGCAACGCTTATCGTGCGCGGGTCGAATGTACGGCACGCCAGATTAGAACAGGGTTGATCTTCAAGGCTGCGAATCCCTTTTACTATGGCGATGTGGGTGCGCGCCCAACGCCCAGTGATCGGTTTTTGGCGGTCGCGAGTGATTTCACTTTGGTCGCAGAGTTGGGGGACATTCGCACCGAAGCGGACGCCGCGGGTCGGGAGAGAGAAGTCGTATATCGTAGCACGGTGGAGATTATCCCCGCGACCACCCAGTATCGCCCGCCGCGCCGCACGCCCGAGCCGGAGATTCGGGGACCGCATACGGCGGTCGTCGTGGGCCCAAAGGGAGATACGATCGCGACGGACCAGTTCGGCCGCATCAAGGTGCAGTTCTTCTGGGACCGCGAAGGCAATAAGGACGACACCAGCTCCTGTTGGATCAGGGTTGCCCAGAGCTCGGCGGGTAAGGGCTTCGGCCACGTCATCATTCCCCGGATCGGCCAGGAGGTTGTCGTGAACTTTATTCACGGCAATCCAGATTGGCCCCTGGTGACCGGTGTCGTCTACAACGGCTCTAACCTGCCTCCTGAAACCCTGCCGCTGGACAAGACCTGCTCGACTTTCCGAACGCACACCGATCAGGGCGCCGTCAATGCCTACAACGAGCTGCGCTTCGAGGACAAACAAGGTTGCGAAGAGGTCTATCTGAAGGCAGAAAGGGACCATACCGTGGAGGTTGGTAATTCCTATTGCATCGATGTCAAGGGTCAGTACCTCCTGACTTCAGCCGGCAACTGCATCGAGGTGACGCCCGATAAGATCCGCCTTGTGGCAATGGGCAAAACCGGTCAGCAGGCGATCGAAATCAGCGGCAAGGGTATCAGCATCGCCGGTGCGACGATCGGCTTTTGGCAACGACTCCCAGGCTCGGAGCCACCGTTTCCATCCCACCGACGACACCAGGCCCGCCCACGCCAGCGATGATGAAGGCCATGCGGCACCCGTGACGGAGCCCGCGCTCGGTAGGTTCCTCTCAGGAGTGCGAACTGCCTGGAAGGGGGCGACGAAACCCGTCCCACCGCGTGGCTGAAATCAAAACAAAAGCGAGAACGGCGGCGACCTGATCCATTTGCAGGAGTTACCGAGGAGTTGCTTGGCTGGTTTGACGAAGAACCATGGCGGCGAGCCGGGAACGCAGGCAGCAAACCAAGGTGAAGATATGGCGCAAGGAAAAGGTTCACGCGATGGCATTTGATACGCCGCCGGCGGTCGCGACCATCAAGATAATGGTCAACTGAGCGGTAAGCGATGCACCAAGGCACCTTGCCCAAAATCGTCTTGTGGCTCGTCTATGGTAGGTCGCTCGTTGGCCGGCGCGCCGGCGCCGATCACTGATGGTAGTGGGTGACGTAGTGGAGTTCGCGGAGGGCTGGGATGACGAGGGCGATGTCTTTGTAGGCCGTAAGCGGTGCGCCCAGGCACCTTCCGCGAAACCATCTGGTGGTGCGTCTATGGTAGGTCAGCCGTTGGCCGCCGCGCCGGCGTCGATCACTGATCGTAGTGGGTGACGTAGTGGAGTTCGCGGAGGGCGGGGATGACGAGGGCGATGTCTTTGTAGGCCTCGTGTTCGATGAAGTGCGCGGTCTCGGGCCCCGGTCGGGGCTTGCCGAGGACGGGCCTGCCCTTTTTGTCGACGCAGTAGATCAGGATCGGCAGCAGCAGGCCGTGGTTGGGGTTGTCGAGGTCGAGCAGCCGTTTCCAGCGTTTGATGTTGAGATTCATGGCCGCGTAGAACCCCTGGCACCACGGCCGGGGGTCGATGCCGCCGCTGGGCTTGGTGGCGAATCGGGGCGCATAATCCTGCGGTCTGTCGAACAGCGTCGCGTTGATCCGGTTGTGGATCCTGGCGAGGCTGGCAAACACGGCGTGATCGGTTGCAGAGCCTTTGGCCAAGACGTCGCGCGGCAACCCCATGAGCGGGCACATCCAGTCTTGCGGGTCCGCGAACCGGGGCCCGGTGACCGCCGCCGTTACGAAGCCATCCAGCGCCGACATGGTCCGCACCAACGGGCGGCGGGCGGTCTTGGCGGCCATCCAGGCTTCGAGCGCCTCGTCCGACAGCGCCATGTCATCGATCGCGCTCATGCCGCCAAGGAGAGCGGCATCTCTTCGCGGCGCCCCCAATTCCACGGCATCAGCTCGTCCCAGCGCGAGGCTGGCCAGTCGTTCTGGATGCGCTCGGCGACATCGGCCATGTAGGCTTCGGCATCAACGCCGCAGAGCTTGCAGGTCTCGATGATGCTGAGCACGACCGCGGACCGCTCTGCCGCGGCGAGGCTGCCCGAGAAAAGCCAATTGCGCCTGCCCACCGTAAATCCACGAATCGCGCGCTCCGCGATCAGGTTGTCGGGCTCGAGCTGGCCATCGTAGAGGAAGCGGTTGAACGCGCGCCATCGCCTGGCGCCATAGGCGAAGGCCTTCGCGATATCGGCATGGCGCGACAAACCGTTGCCCTGGCGCATGAGCTGTCGTCGCAGCGCCCGGACCAGTGGTCGGGTCCGCCTTCGTCGTGCGGCCAATCGCTCGGCGGGCGGGAGCCCCCGTATCTCTTCCTCGATCCGGTAGATCGCCTGGATACCGGCCATCGCCGTCGTGCTGAGTTCGGTCGGCTGGCTGTCGTGAACGTCGAATATCTTGCGACGCAGATGGGCCAGACAGGCAGCTTCTCGAATGGCGCCGCCCTTGTAGATCTGGTTATAGCCGCTGAAACCGTCGGCCTGGAGCGTGCCGGCAAATCCGGCGAGCTCGGTCATGACGCTCTCGCCAGCGCGTCCCATGGTGGCGCGATACCAGGCGATCGGCGGCTCCTGCGAACCCGAGCTGCGGTCGTCGGCGACGTAAACCCAGAGCGCGCCCTTGTGCGTCTTGCCGGTGCCGGGCGCCAGGATCGGAAGCCGCGTGTCGTCGGTGTGTATCTTGGTGCGGGTACGGCCGATCTCGCGGATGCGATTGTAGATCGGATCG
>NZ_JBWKME010000029.1:0-2243 GCF_056431085.1 Mesorhizobium waitakense
GTCTTGGCGGCCATCCAGGCCTCGAGCGCCTCGTCCGACAGCGCCATGTCATCGATCGCGCTCATGCCGCCAAGGAGAGCGGCATCTCTTCGCGGCGCCCCCAGTTCCATATGTGGACGGCTCCCGCTTGCAAGTGTTTTTTACAGATATTTTTGATCGGATCGCTTGCTTCCATATGTGCGGCCTTTGTGTGTGGTCGCACATGACCACTGGCCAAGATGGTTTCCGCAACGCATGTTCCTAACACGGCAACGACCTTGAAAGGCCAATGGAACTGACGGAGTATCACGCGTCTTGGATCGATCGATCGCTCCTCTGTCCGCCGATACGCCTCGCCGCTCACCATGAGCTTCCACGCAATACGGGCGATCTTGTTGGCGAGCGCCACCGCAACCAGCTTTGGTTTCTTCCTTTGCAGTAGTTCGGTGAGCCATCGGGAAGCATGCCTGCTTCGACCTGCTCTGACGTGCTGAAGAAGAGCAGTCGCGCCAACCACCAATATGCTCCTCAGCATTTCGTCGCCAGCACGTGTGATCACCCCCAGTCTGACCTTGCCTGCAGTCGAATGGTCTTTGGGCGTGAGGCCTATCCAAGCGGCAAAATCGCGACCCGACTTGAACGTTCGGGGATCTGGGGTCTTCATCATCAAAAGCGATGCGCCGACCGGCCCGACACCCGGAATTTCGGCCAGGCGCCTGCTGCATTCATTGGAGCGGTGCAACGTGGTCAGTTTTTCCTCGACGGCTTTCGTTTCAGCCAGCAAATCTCGATATTCAATGCCATGCATGACAAAAAGCTCGCGGGCCAATTCAGGCAGGGATTGATCCGCCGCAATCCGCTCCAACAACGGTTCGATGCGGCACATGCCCGTGGCCGCGACGATGCCGAAC
Source organism: Mesorhizobium waitakense (assembly GCF_056431085.1). NCBI lineage: Bacteria > Pseudomonadati > Pseudomonadota > Alphaproteobacteria > Hyphomicrobiales > Phyllobacteriaceae > Mesorhizobium > Mesorhizobium waitakense. The sequence goes on from NZ_JBWKME010000029.1 coordinate 891, forward strand.
TCCATGGCAAAACCGCGAATGGCATTGGCGAGCTGTGTCCGATTGCGAATGAGTCTCTCTCGCACACCGACCAGCATTAACGCCGCCTGCTGGTCCGCGGTCTTCACCGGCACGAAGCGCATCGTCGGTCGGCTCATCGCCTCACACAAAGCTTCCGCGTCCGCCGCGTCGTTCTTGCCGCGTTTCACATAAGGTTTCGCCAACTGAGGCGCTATCAATTTCACCTCATGACCGAACGAACTTAACAGCCTCGCCCAATGATGAGAGCCTCCACAGGCTTCGAGTGCGATAGTAGTCGGCGGCGTTTTCCCGAAGAATTTCACCATCTCCCTACGCGAAAGCTTCTTGCGAAGGACTGGTTGCTCGACTGCGTTCACGCCATGCAATTGGAAAACGCTCTTTGACGTATCCATGCCAATTCTGATAATCTCTTCCACGGACGGTCTCCCTCGATTGAGCTTTCAACGAACTCATTCTGGCACATTGCGATGCCGTTGGGAGCCGTCCACCCCAACACGGCATCAGCTCGTCCCAGCGCGAGGCTGGCCAGTCGTTCTGGATGCGCTCGGTGACATCGGCCATGTAGGCTTCGGCATCAACCCCGCAGAGCTTGCAGGTCTCGATGATGCTGAGCACGACCGCGGACCGCTCTGCCGCGGCGAAGCTGCCCGAGAAAAGCCAATTGCGCCTGCCGACCGTAAATCCACGAATGGCGCGCTCCGCGATCAGGTTGTCGGGCTCGAGCTGGCCATCGTGGAGGAAGCGGTTGAACGCGCGCCATCGCCTGGCGCCATAGGCGAAGGCCTTCGCGATATCGGCATGGCGCGACAAACCGTTGCCCTGCTTCATGAGCTGTCGTCGCAGCGCCCGGACCAGTGGTCGGGTCCGGCTTCGTCGTGCGGCCAATCGCTCGGCGGGTGGGAGCCCCCGTATCTCTTCCTCGATCCGGTAGATCGCCTGGATACCGGCCATCGCCGTCGTGCTGAGTTCGGTCGGCTGGCTGTCGTGAACGTCGAATATCTTGCGACGCAGATGGGCCAGGCAGGCAGCTTCTCGAATGGCGCCGCCCTTGTAGATCTGGTTATAGCCGCTGAAAAACCGTCAGCCTGGAGCGTGCCGGCAAATCCGGCGAGCTCGGTCATCACGCTCTCGCCAGCGCGTCCCATGGTGGCGCGATACCAGGCGATCGGCGGCTCCTGCGAACCCGAGTTGCGGTCGTCGGCGACGTAAACCCAGAGCGCGCCTTTGTGCGTCTTGCCGGTGCCGGGCGCCAGGATCGGAAGCCGCGTGTCGTCGGTGTGAATCTTGGTGCGGGTACGGCCGATCTCGCGGATGCGATTGTAGATCGGATCG
>NZ_JBWKME010000030.1:0-2811 GCF_056431085.1 Mesorhizobium waitakense
GACCCGTCAAACGGTCCGCAATTCCACCGATCCGACCCTCGCCGCTGAGAGGGCGCGGCTACCCTCTCCCAGCGGTTCCTTTCTGACCCGTTCGGCGCCAATGTCATAAGACAAGCAATTCCAGGAAAAGCGTGAAGTGGTTTTCCCGGGAAAAGCGCGTAGCGCTTTCCCTTGGGAATTGCGTCAAGACAGAATTGTTGAAGTCTCCGGTTTCGTCCCCCTGACGGTTCCCACCGGCCGGGCTTTGCTCTACCAATATCACGGTGCGGGCATAGCCCGGCGGAAGGGGTCTGAGATGCCGAGCTTCGACAGCCTGTTCAACGCCTTCGTCACCATTCTCGTGACCATCGATCCGCCTGGTCTGGCGCCGCTGTTCCTTGCCGTGACACGCGGCATGAACCGCGAGGAGCGCCAGCAGGTTTCCGTCCGTGCCTCGATCATCGGTTTCCTGGTGATGGCGTTGTTTGCCGTTGCCGGCGCCTCGATCCTGTCGGTGTTCGGCATCACGTTGCCGGCCTTCCGCGTCGCCGGTGGCTTCCTGTTGTTCTTCATCGCCTTCGAAATGGTGTTCGAGCGGCGGCAGGACCGCAAGGAAAAGATCGGCGACGTCGCCATCACCAAGGACATGATCCACAACATCGCCGCCTTCCCGCTGGCGATCCCGCTGATCGCCGGCCCTGGCGCGATTTCGGCGACGGTGCTGCTCTCCGGCTCGTTTCAAGGCTTTGCCGCGCAGGCGGCGCTGGTCGGCATCATCTTCGTCTGCCTCGCCATCACCTATCTGGTGTTCGTGTTGTCGGAGCGCATCGACCGCATCCTCGGCCAGACCGGGCGTTCGATCCTCACCCGCCTGCTCGGTGTCATCCTAGCAGCACTTGCCGTGCAATTCGTCGCCGACGGCATCAAGGCGCTGATGGCGGGATAGCGTGCGACGGGCCACCGAAGCCGGCCCTACTTCGCTGTCGTATCGATGACTTCGAAATCATGGGTGATGGTGGCGGTCTTGGCCAGCATCGCCGAAGCCGAGCAGTATTTTTCGATCGAAAGATCGATCGCCCGCTTGACCTTGTCGGGCGAGAGAGCCCAGCCCTTGACGACGAAATGCATGTGGATGCGGGTGAACACCCTGGGCTCGGTCTCGGCCCGGTCGGCGTCGAGCTCGACCACGCAATCCTCGACCGCCTCGCGGCCCTTTTCGAGGATATGCACGACATCATAGGCCGAACAGCCGCCGGTGCCGATCAGCACCAGTTCCATCGGGCTAGGCCCTGGTGTCTTGCCTTCCGGTCCGAGCGCGGTTCCGAGCACCACCTTGTGGCCGCTGCCGGACTCGCCGACGAACGTCCGCTCCTCGACCCATTTTACGCGTGCTTTCACCTGATATTCCTTCCACTCGAGGTCACGGCCCGGCTCGCGCAACGCCAAAGACGACATCGTGCATGACCCTGCCCGGCAACAGCGTGAAGATGCCGGCCCCGACCAGCGCAAAGACATACAGCGCAATCATCGACTTGCGATGCTTTGCGACGCGATGATTGTGCGCGTGCCACACCGCCAGCGGTACGGTGACCAGCACCAGGATCGACAGGAGATGGATCGGACTGAAAGGGCCGACGAGGCGGATCTGATGAATCCAGAAACTCGAGACGGCGATGACCAGCATCAGCGCGGCCCAGACATAGCCCGCGATGCGATGGCGCCGCGTTCCCTTCGGCAGCGCCAACTGCGTGGCCCCTATCGCCAGTGCGGCGAAAGCCGCAAAGGCATGCCAGGGAACCGGAGAAGGGGCGGCAAGCAGCGGTTGCAGCGACATTGCCGCCTCCGGTGGTTGGTTGCCCTCAAAATGGTTCTGTGTGGTGAAGAATGTAAACATAGGACCCATACATCTGATTTCCCATCGGAAACTCCTGCGCCACCGATCACCTGTGTAAACTCGGCAGATGTAAACTAGCCACTTTTTCGGCATCGTCACAGGGGGATTGGAAAGGGTCGCGCGGCGCAGCCGCACGGCTCTTTCCAATTCACATGTGGCGATCAAAATGCTGCGACAGTTCAACCTCCGAGTCGGTTCCGAATGTCCGCTGTCTACGGTCGAGGGTATGTATGACCACGGCTTTCCGGCCAAAAGCAACCTGATGTTGCCGATCATGTTGGGGAACTGGCCGGAAAAGCGGCTGTCGCCGGCAGATCGTGACTCTCCAGCCAATCTTCGCTCGTCGGCTTACCTGTCCGACAACTGAAACCCGATCTTCCTGACCAGACCCTTTCGAATGCGCATCGCGGGTCCATTGGATTTCGTTTCTGGAAGGAACTCAACACCAAGCTCCTCCAGTGCCGCCTGGACGCGCAGACTGATCTCAAGGCCTACTGGCTCCCGCGCCTCGATCCGGACAATTGAGCGAGTGCTCACACCTGCCTTCTCGGCAAGTTTTTTTGGGGTGATGTCCAGGAGCGCGCGGGCCGCGCGAAGGAAGTCGTATGATGCCTGCATGCCAGAAGTTCTACCCGTAGCGAAACGGGAAGACCAGCTATCCTGTTGATAGGCGTCGCGACGCCGACCAAGGCGTATGGACGCCTGAGGCCGGGCGCCGTATCTATCGGGCCGCTGATTCCGCGAGTCAAAGGATTCGAACCCACGCGGGATCCTGGATCGGAGCAAGGAGGACCCGCATGCTATTGTTTGGCCGCGCAACGCCAACCGACGAGATGTTGATCTTCCAGGTCGCCCGCCTTCTCGCATTGGCTGCTGATCTAGATGTGAGCTTTCAGGAGGTTGTCCATTCGGACCGGACCGGGGAGACTGGAGTTACC
>NZ_JBWKME010000031.1:0-53782 GCF_056431085.1 Mesorhizobium waitakense
ATATGACAATGTCGACGTGATGCCGTTTGTGGTTGACCATTCCCATATAAGGGTTTTGGTATGTGCCAGGGTTTGTCCGGAACTGGACGACCCACCCCGAGTTTCCCCGCCCGCTCGCCGCTATTTATTACGATATCGCTTATCGCCGGTTAGATGACTTGGCCGATTGGTATTTCTTGGGCAGCAACCCTTATCCAGATCGCCATGTTTGGGAGCCTATTCGCCCCTAAAGCGCATTAGGTTTGTCAACCATATAATCGCCCCCATAAAACAGGTTCGAACCGTGAACAAAATCTGGCATGGTGCCGCCATGCCAATCATCTCGCCGATTCTGCAAAATCCGCTTGTCGACGGCCGCCAGTCCGAGCGCGCCATGCTGGTGCGGCGCGGCGTGCAGCGGCTTTTGATGGAGATGGGCGCGCATGTGCTGCCGGAACTGTCGCTGGCCACCGGCCGCCGTGCCGACCTCGTCGCGCTGACGCGGCAGGGCGACATCTGGATCATCGAGATCAAATCCTCGATCGAGGATTTCAGGGTCGACCGAAAATGGCCCGACTACCGGCTGCATTCCGATCGCTTCTTCTTCGCCACCCATCCCGGTGTGCCGTCGGAGATCTTTCCCGAGGAGTGCGGCTTCATCCTCTCCGACGGCTATGGCGCCGAAATCCTGCGCGATGCGCCGGAGCACCGCATGGCGGCGGCAACGCGCAAGGCGCTGATGCTGCGGATCGCGCGAGCCGGCGCCTCGCGGCTGCTGGCGGCTGAGCTTGCCGGTGTGTCGGTGCCGGCGCTGGAGGGGGAGAGCGAGTAGTTCGCAGAACCCAAGAACTGCGGGACCAGCCCTACTCTTCGCTCTCGTCCACCCCACCCGCCGCCGGCGCCATCAACAACACGGCGGCGCCGAGGAGGGCGGCGATGAAGGAGCCGGCGAGGATGCCGACCTTGACCGCGTCCTGGAGTGCCGCGTCGCTGGCGAAGGCAAGCAGGCCGATGAACAGGCTCATGGTGAAGCCGATGCCGCACAGCAGCGAGATGCCGATCAAGTGCCACCAGCCGGCGTGGGCCGGCAAGTCGGCAAGGCCGAAGCGGATGGCAAGTGCAGAGGAGCCGAAGACGCCGACCAGCTTGCCGACGACGAGGCCGGCGGCGACACCGAGCGTCAACGGCTCGATCAGCGCACTGATGCTCAGGGCGGTGAGCGGAACGCCGGCATTGGCAAAGCCGAAGATCGGGATGACGACGAAGGGCACTATTTTGTGCAAGCCGTGCTCGAGCCGGTGCAGCGGCGAATGGTCGAGATCGTGGCCGATCCCGGCGGTGCGTTCGAGTGGAATGGTCAAGGCCAGCGCCACGCCGGCAAGTGTGGCATGGACGCCCGATTTCAGCACCAGCACCCACAGGATGGCGCCGAGCACGAGATAGGGCAGCAGCGTCATCACCCGCATGCGGTTGAGCACGACGAGCACGGCAATGACGGCGAAGGCGGCACCAAGATAAGCTGATGACAGGCCGCTGGTGTAGAAGATGGCGATGATGATGACGGCGCCGAGGTCATCGATGATGGCTAGTGCCGTGAGGAACACCTTCAGCGAGGCCGGCACCCGACTGCCGAGCAGCGACAGCACGCCAAGCGCGAAGGCGATGTCGGTGGCGGTCGGGATCGCCCAGCCGGACAGTGCGGCCGCGTTGTTGCGGTTGACCACGACGTAGACGAGCGCAGGAACCACCATGCCGCCGGCTGCAGCGATGCCGGGGAGCGCGCGCCTGGGCCAGGTGGAAAGCTGGCCGTCCAGCATCTCGCGCTTGATCTCAAGCCCGACGAGCAGGAAGAACACCGCCATCAGCCCGTCATTGACCCAGTGCGAGACGCTGAGCGGGCCGAGATAGGCGTGGAGAGCGGAGAAGTACGTTTCAGCCAGCGGCGAGTTGGCGACGATCAGGGCGAGTGCGGCCGCCGCCATCAGGACGATGCCGCCGGCCGCCTCGCTGTCGAGAAATTCGCGGAAGACGGAAACCGGCCGCTGCTTCAAGTCCTGCATGTCGCCTCCGTCATGCCGCCTGTTGGCCGGCGTCATTCGCGATGATGCTCAAACTGCAGCTGCCGGGCAAGCATCGAACTATGTCTCAGCGTCTCAGAGACTGTTTCGAAATTCGTTCTGGTGAGTCATTTGATGGTGGTTTCGAGAACCGTAGCGCAGCGGACATTGGTCCGTGAGCAACGGAAGCGCAGAAAACGCCATCAGATGTCCGCCAGAGCGGATTTCCAAACGGTCTCTCAGCGCGGCGCGCGCTTGGCCAGAATCCGCTGCAAGGTGCGGCGATGCATGTTGAGTCGGCGCGCGGTCTCGGAGACGTTGCGCTCGCACATTTCATAGACACGCTGGATATGTTCCCAGCGGACACGGTCGGCCGACATTGGGTTTTCCGGAGGTGCCGCCCGCTCGCCCGCCGTGCGGGTAAGCGCGGCAAAGATGTCGTCGGCATCGGCCGGCTTGGAGAGGTAATCGATAGCGCCGAGCTTCACCGCCGTCACCGCCGTGGCGATGTTGCCGTACCCGGTCAGGATGATGGTGCGGGAATCGTCGCGCTTCTCGCGGATAGCGGCAACCACGTCGAGGCCGTTGCCGTCGCCGAGCCGCATGTCGACCACGGCATAGGCGGGCGGGTTGGCGCGCGCCTTGCCGACCGCCTCCTCGACGCTCTCGGCCGTCTCGACCACGAAGCCCCTGGTTTCCATGGCGCGAGCCAGGCGCGTGAGGAACGGCTTGTCGTCATCGACGATGAGCAGCGAGGTGTCCTCGCCTTCAACCATTGCGCCAATGTTTTCGTCGCCTGTCATGGTCTCAAAATTCCTGCTGCCTTAATTCCACGCAGATATAGTTCCTGAGCCTCATTGTCCAATTTTTCGAGCCCTTGCAAGGCTCTCAGGCGGTGTCGAACATGCTGGCCGAGGTGATTTCCGGATTGAGGAACACACCGCGCGGCCACGATATCTGTACCACGGCGCCCTCGCCCAGGCCGCTCGAATTGCGGAAATCGAGCGTCGCGCCGGAACGTTCGAGCAGCGTCTTGGCGATGAACAGGCCCAACCCCAGGCCGCCGCCGGCTTCCGTGCCCTGGCGCGTCGACATATAGGGCTCGCCGATACGGTCGATGATCTCGGCCGGAAAGCCCGGCCCGTCATCGATGATCGAGAAGGCCACAGTGGTGTCGTCCCAGCTCCAGCTCACCGTGACGCTCTTGCGGGCGAAATCGACGGCGTTCTCGACCAGGTTGCCAAGGCCGTAGATGACGCCCGGATTGCGGCGCCCGACCGGTTCGGGCCCGATGCGCTCGCCAGGGCGAAGCTTGATCGAGATACCGAAGTCGCGGTGCGGGGCGGTGACCTCCTCGACCAGCGAGGTCAAAGGCAACCGGGAAAGGTGCGCCTCGCCCTCGGACGACAGGCTGGTCAGGCGCTTGAGGATCTCGCGGCAGCGCTCGCTCTGCGAGCGCAGCAGCCTGACGTCTTCGCCGTATTTCGGATCGTTGCCGAGCACCTTTTCCATCTCCTTGGAGACAAGCGCGATGGTGGCGAGCGGCGTGCCGAGCTCGTGCGCGGCCGCCGCCGCCAACCCGTCGAGCGCCGAAAGGTGCTGCTCGCGCTGCAGCACCAGTTCGGTGGCGGCAAGTGCGTTGGCCAGAAGCCGCGCTTCGGCGGCCACCCGGAAGGCGTAGATGGCGGTGAAGGCGATCGAGGACAGCACCGCCATCCATATGCCGGCGACGTAGATGAACGGCATCGCCAGCGGCGCGCCTTCATGCCAGGGCAGCGGCAGATGGACAAAGACCAGCAAGGTCGCCGCCGTCATCACCAGTCCGCCGAGAATCGCGGTCAGGCGCAAGGGCAGCGAGGTCGCCGAAATGACGACGGGCACGGTCATCAGCAGCGAGAACGGGTTGGTGAGGCCGCCGGTCATGTAAAGCAGGCCGGCAAGCTGCAAGCTGTCGAAGATGAGGATGCCGAAGGCCGCGAGCGGGGTGAGTCGATGCGCCGCCGGAAAGCGGAAGGCGAGAAACAGGTTCATCCAGGCCGAACAGGCGATCAGCGCGAAGCAGAGGCTGACCGGCAACGGGAATTTCAGGCCATAGGCAACGACGAGCACCGCCAGGCTCTGCCCGACGATGGCAAGCCAGCGCAGCCTGATCAGCGTGTTGAGGCGCAGTCTCTGGCTCTGCTGGAAATCGGGCGAACGCAAAACATTGATCATGGCCATGGATTACAGCCGCGGGACAGGAAGCGCTAGTAGCGCTGCATCAGGGCATTCGCGGGTTGGAGGCCTGTTGAACGCCGAGATTTCATGGTTCGTTTTCAGCGGACCGTCATAAGCATTCGGGATTGGCCGAAGCTTCTCAACTTCGTCATCCACGGGCGGAACGGGAGCGAAGCGGACGCGGAGACCCGAGGATCCATGCCGGGATCTTGGCCGGAGGGCACAGCGGAGCAGAATCTGCACCGCGGCAGCGCTCGAACGTCGCGGCATGGATCCTCGGGTCTGCGCTGCGTCGCTACGCTCCTTGCTCTGCCCGTGGATGACGAAGCGATGGGCGTTTTCACCAATCTCCAATATACGCCGCCCGCCGGCGAAGGCGGCCCATCAAAACTGCGCCAAGGCTAGGTCCCGCGCGGCTTGGCGCGGGCGGTGGCGGCCGCGAGCAGCGGATTTTCCGGCCAGACATGCTTGGGATAGCGGCCGCGCATGTCGGCGCGCACATCGGCCCAGGAGCCGCGCCAGAAGCCGGGCAGGTCGCGCGTCGTCTGGATCGGCCGGTGCGCCGGCGACAAGAGCTCGAGCGTTAGCGGCACCGTGCCATTGGCGATGGCAGGATGGCGGTCGAGGCCGAACAGCTCCTGCACGCGCACCGCCAGCACCGGCCATTCGCCGTCATAGCGGATCGGTACATGGCTGCCGGACGGGGCGTCGAAATGGGTTGGAGCCAGCGCTTCGATCCTGCGCTGCAAGTCATGCGGCACGAGAGTGGCCAGCCCGGCCGCGACGACGCCCGGATCGATGGCGGCAAAGGAGGCCGCGCCGGACAGAAACGGCAGCAGCCAGTCGTCGAGGCGCTCGATGAGGGGGGCATCCGACATATCAGGCCACGGCGCTCCGAGGCCGCGATGCAGCCAGGAGAGCCGCTGGCGCAGCGTCTGCGCTTCCTTGCCCCAGGTCAGCAGCGACAGCCCATGCTCGCGCAATGCGTCGAGGATGGCGCGATCGGCAGCAGCGCCGGTTGGCGGCGGCAGCATACGCTCGGAAAGGGTGATGGCGCCAAGGCGCACGGTCTCGCGCACACGCACGGCGCGCTTGTCGCGGTCGAAGCTGGTTTGCCTGCGCGTTTCGATCCTGTCGGCAAGGGCTGCGCGGACATCGTCCTCGCCAATTGCCGCCGCCGCCGTGATGCGCGCATTCTGCGCCTTGCCCTGCAGGTCGGCGACGACCAGAAACGGCTCGCCGGCCAGCGGGTCGGCGGCGTCGAGCATGGCGCCGGAACCGTTGGCCAGCACGAAACGGCCGCGCTCGCCGCGCGCCTTGGCGACGCGATCGGGCCAGGCGTGGATCAGAAGCGCGCCGGCGGAAACAGTCCCGCCGTTCTTCACGCCGCCGGCCTGTCTCGCCAGCCGCTCGGCAAGCTGGCGCGCGGCGGTGGCGCGCGGCGATCGCTCGGAGCGAAAGCGCATCAGCCGCCGCTCCAGATCGGCGCCGTCGCCGCCAAGTCCCCGTTCCGTCAGCAGCACGGCAAGCATGGCCGCCTCGTCGGCATGGCCGCTCCTGGCGGCCTCGGCGACCATATGCGCCAACCGCACCGGCAGAGCGAGCTTGCGCATCGCCGTGCCCGCCTCCGTCAGGCGGCCGGCCTCGTCGACGGCATCCAGCGCGCGCAGCAGCATCCTTGCCTCGTTGAGCGCCGGAGCGGGCGGCGGATCGAGGAAGGCGAGGCTCATGGGATCGGCGACGCCGAAGGCGGCACAGTCGAGCAACAGGCCGGACAGGTCGGCCTCGAGGATTTCCGGTGGCGTGAAGGTGGGGAGCGCCGCGGTCTGCTCGGCCCGCCACAGCCGCATGGCGACGCCCGGCTGCGTGCGCCCGGCACGGCCGGCGCGCTGGTCGGCGGACGCCTTGCTGACACGCACGGTCTCCAGCCGGGTGAGGCCGCTGGGCGGCTCGTAGCGTGGCAGCCGCGACAGGCCGGAATCGATGACGACGCGCACGCCGTCGATGGTGATGGAGGTTTCGGCGATAGAGGTGGCCAGCACCACCTTGCGGCGGCCGGCAGGCGCCGGCTTGATCGCAGCGTCCTGCGCCTTGCCGTCGAGCATGCCGTAGAGCGGCACGATATCGGTGTCGGCGCCAACCTTGCCGGCCAGCCGCTCGGCGGTGCGCTCGATCTCGCGTTGGCCGGGCAGGAAGGCGAGCACGCTGCCGCTCTCGTCGGCAAGCGCGGAGCGGATCGCCCTGGCCATGGCGTCTTCGATGGTGGTGCCGGCCGGACGCTCGTCGTAGCGGATGTCGACGGGGAAGGCGCGGCCCTCGCTCTCGATCACCGATGCGTCGGACAGCAATTTCGCAACACGGGCGCCGTCGAGTGTCGCCGACATCACCAGAACCCGCAGATCCGGCCGCAGCGCGCCTTGCACATCGAGCGCTAGCGCGAGGCCGAAATCGCCATCGAGCGAGCGCTCGTGGAATTCGTCGAAGATCACCGCCGAGACGCCGGGCAGTTCGGGATCGTCGAGGATCATACGCGCCAGCACGCCTTCGGTGACGACCAGTATCCTGGTCTTGGCCGAGGTTCGGTTCTCCATGCGCATGGCGTAGCCGACGGTGGCGCCGGGCTCCTCGCCGACGAGTTCGGCCATGCGGCGGGCGGCGGCGCGGGCCGCGAGCCGGCGCGGTTCGAGCAGAACGATCTTGCCGGCACCCAGCCACGGCGCATCGAGCAGCGCCAGCGGCACCAGCGTCGTCTTGCCGGCGCCGGGCGGCGCCACCAGCACGGCGCTGTTGCGTTCGGCCAGCGCTTCACTCAGCGCCGGCAGCACGGCGGATACGGGAAGCTCCGGCAAGGGTTTTGTCGTCATCGCGTCCGCATATCAGCGGTCGCGGTCGCCGTGCAACCGGGACAGGTCAAAGCCGGGTGCGGGAAAACGGGTTCCAGCGCACGGTGCCGAGCCGCGCTTCCTCGCGCACCATGGTCAGCAGGCCGGAGCCGCCGACGACCGCGAGGCCGACAAGCGACAGCCAGTCGGGGTATTCCTGGAAGAACAGCGCACCGAGGATCACCGCCCAGACGATCTGCGAATAATGCGTCGGCGCGATCCGGTTGGCGGGCGCATATTTGACAGCCAGCAGCTGCAGCAACTGCCCGCAAGCGGTGAGGGCGCCCGCCATCACCAGCCACACCAGTTGCTTGCCGTCCGGTACGGTGAATGAGGTGGTGGCGGCCCCAACGCCGTTGAACAACAGGCCGTAGCCGACCAGCACACCCAGCATGGTCGTGCGCTTTTCCTGCTGTGCCAGCGAGCGCATCAGGATGACGCTGGCGACGGCGAGGAAGGCAACGCCGAACGCGGCAAGATGGCCGAGATTGAGCTCGCGAAACCCCGGCCGCACCACCAGAATGACACCGGCAAAACCGGCGACCACCGCCAGCCAGCGCCACGGGCCGACCTTCTCCTTGAGGATGACGGTGGAGAGGATGGTGACGCAGAGCGGCGCCAGAAAGACCAGCGCATAGACCTCCGCCAGCGGAATGGTGGTGAAAGCGTAGACGCTGAGCACGCCGGAAGCGATGCCCGCCCAGGCACGCGCCTGCACCGCCAAAGGCCTTTTGGTGCGCCAGAAATCACGCCAGCGTTCCTCCGCCGGCCGTGTGAAGAAGAGAAAACAGCCGGCAAACAGCGTTATGAAAAATCCGATCTCGAAGACCGTGAACTGTCCGCCGAGGCTTTTGACAACCGCATCGCTGCCCGAATAGCTTGCATAGGCGATCAGGGCGAGCAGGATTCCGTTCGTCACGTTTTTTGATTTCCGGGGAGAGAGTAGCTTGAAAATACTGGCGCTCGGTGCGCATCCGGACGACATCGAGATCTTCATGTTCGGTACGATGGCCGCCTATGCCGCGCAAGGCGCAGAACTCATTTTTGCCATAGCCACCGATGGGGCCAAGGGCGGCAAGGGCGATCCCGGCGCGCTTGCCCGGGCGCGGCGCAAGGAGGCGAGCCAAGCGGCAGGCCTGCTTGGGGTCACGCCACGTTTTCTCGACTTCCCGGACGGCGCGCTGGTGGCCGATGCCGCACTGATCGCGGCGCTGAAAGCGCTGATCGGCGAGGTCGGACCGGACCTGGCTATCACCCATGCGCCGAACGACTATCACGGCGACCACCGTGCGCTGTCGGACGGCGTGCGCATCGCGGCTTCGTTCGCGGTGCCGGTGCTGCACGCCGACACGCTCGGCGGCACCGGTTTTTCGCCGACGCACTATGTCGATATTTCCGTGCACGCCGACATCAAGGCCAAGGCGATCCGCATGCATCAGTCGCAGGATCCGGAGCGCTTCGTCGACGGCGCGAGAACGCAAAACCTTTTTCGTTCAGGCCAGTGCAACGGCGCGCAGGGTTCATTGGCCGAGGCCTTCCGCTTCGAGCCTGTGTTTCCCTTCGCCGACATCCGCGCGCTGCTGCCGCCGGCGCCGGCGATCCGGCCGGTCACGGTGAGCACCAAACGGGTCGACTGAGAGCCGGGACGACCTTTAGGTCTGGTTGGACTCGGCCTGCACGGCTTCGACATCCGAGTCGCGATCCACGCTTTTCCCAACGTTTTCAAACACCGCCGTGAGCATGCTGCGGCGCAGCAACGAATTCGCTTGCCTTGTTTAGTAAAAATTGCATCACTAAACAAATTACTAAACATCTGCCGCGCTGCCGCGCCGCCATGTTTGGGCCCCTGAGGAGAGGGGTTGAGGGCTCTTGAAACCGTCATCCGGGCGCGTTTCGCAAATGGGAGGAAGGCATGAAATCGAGCTTTAAACTGGCGTTGGGACTGGCCTCGGCGATTACAGCGTCGACAGCCGTCTCGAGCGTCGCGCACGCTGAAGACCTGACGCTGTGCTGGGCCGCCTGGGACCCGGCCAACGCGCTTGTCGAACTGTCCAAGGATTTTACCAAGGAAACCGGCATCGGCATGAAATTCGAGTTCGTGCCATGGACCAACTATGCCGACCGTTTTCTCAACGAGCTGAACTCGCACGGCAAGCTGTGCGACCTGATCATCGGCGACAGCCAGTGGATCGGCGGCGCCGCCGAGAACGGCCACTACGTCAAGCTGAACGACTTCTTCGACAAGGAGAAGATCAGCATGGACGACTTCGTGCCGGCAACCGTCGTCGGCTATTCGGAATGGCCGAAGAACACGCCGAACTACTGGGCGCTGCCGGCCATGGGCGACGTCGTCGGCTGGACCTACCGCAAGGACTGGTTCTCCAAGCCGGAGCTGCAGAAGGAATTCAAGGAGAAATACGGCTGGGATCTCGGCCCGCCGGCGACGTTCGACCAGCTGAAGCAGATCGCCGAATTCTTCCAGAAGCGGCAGATCGACGGCAAGACCGTCTATGGCGCCTCGATCTACACCGAGCGTGGCTCGGAAGGCATCACCATGGGCGCCATGGATGTGCTCTACAGCTACGGTTTCCAGTACGAGAACCCGAAGAAGCCCTACGAAATGGAAGGCTTCGTCAATTCCGACAAGTCGGTGAAGGGTCTGGAGTTCTACAAGGCGCTCTATGATTGCTGCACCCCTCCGGGCGCCTCGAACAGCTACATGGGCGAAGGCGTCGATGCCTTCAAATCGGGCCAGGTGGCGATGCACATGAACTTCGCTTTCACATGGCCGGGCCTGCAGAAGGACGAGAATGTCGGTGGCGACAAGATCGGTTACTTCGTCAACCCCAAGGGGCCTGACGGCGACCAGTTCGCCCAGCTCGGCGGCCAGGGTATCTCGGTGGTGTCCTATTCCGACAAGCAGGAATCGGCGCTGAAATACATCAAGTGGTTCGCCAACAAGGATGTGCAGGCCAAGTGGTGGTCGCTCGGCGGCTACTCCTGCCTGAACGCCGTGGTGAAGGACCCGAAATTCCCGGCCAGCCAGCCCTATGCGCAGACCTTCCTCGACTCGATGGCCATCGTGAAGGACTTCTGGGCCGAGCCGAGCTACGCGCCGCTGCTGCAGGCGTCGCAGAAGCGCTTCCATGACTATGTCGTAGCCGGCCAGGGTTCGGCCAAGGATGCCCTCGACGGCCTGGTCAAGGACTGGACGCAGGTCTTCCAGGACGACGGCAAGATGTAACCGGCTCCTCCCGAGCCAGGCCCAAGCGTCCCGTGCCGCCCTTGGCACGGGACGCAGTTCAGATAAATTCCATGGCAGAGACGACCAAAGTGACCGAAGCAGGACTGACCATGCTCAATCGGACCGCGGAGAACGTTGCCCGGGCGACCCCGGAACCGTTGGCCCGCCAAGTCCGGGGCATCAGCGACAAGGGCCTCGCCTGGCTGTTCATTTCGCCGACGATCCTGTTGCTGCTCGCCATCAACATCTTCCCGCTGTTCTGGGCGATCTATCTGTCGTTCACCAACTACCGCGCCAACCGGCCGAACGAGGTGGTGAAGAACCTCGGCTTTGCCAACTACCGGCGCATCCTCGGCGACCAGGACATCTGGATCGCCATGCAGACGACGGCGCATTTCGTGTTCTGGACCATCCTGCTGCAGACGCTGATCGGCTTCACGCTGGCCTGGCTGATCGACAGGAAGTTCCGTGGCCACGCGTTCTGGACGACGCTCATCCTGGTTCCGATGATGCTGTCGCCGGCGGTGGTCGGTAATTTCTGGCGCTTCCTCTACGAGCCGCAGATCGGCCTGTTCGCCTATGCCATTTCCTTCGTCACCGGCATCCCGCCAACAAACATCCAGATGCTCTCCAACGTGTCGCTGGCGCCATGGTCGATCATCATCGTCGACACCTGGATGTGGACGCCTTACGTGATGCTGATCTGCCTCGCCGGGCTGCGCTCGATCCCAGAATACATCTATGAGGCGGCCGAGGTCGACCGCGCCTCCAACTGGCGGCAGTTCTGGTCGATCACGTTGCCGATGGCGCTGCCCTTCATCATGCTGGCGGTGCTGTTTCGCGGCATCGAGAACTTCAAGATGTTCGACATGGTCAATCTGCTCACCGGCGGCGGGCCGGGCTCGACCACCGAGGTCGCCTCGATCACGCTCAAGCGTCAGGCCTTCGAGAGCTGGCGCACAGGCTATTCCTCGGCCTTCGCCATCATCCTGTTCGTCGCGGTGTTCGGGCTTGCCAACATCTACGTCAAGGCGCTCAACAAGGTGAAGCAGAGATGAGCCTGACCACTGCCCACTCGGTCGTCGCACCTTCGGCAAATTCGAAGCGCATCGCCGGCGCGATCATCATCGCCTACGCGCTGATCTCGATCGTGCCGCTGCTGTGGATCTTCGCCACCAGCTTCAAGACGCCGCCGGACTCGATTGCCTATCCGCCGAAACTGCTGTTCCAGCCGAGCCTCGAGGGCTACTGCAACCTGTTCACGACGCGGACCCGGCAGACGCCGGAATACATCAACTCGCTGGGACCGGCGACCGGCTTTTGCGACGAGACCACGCGCAAGCGCAACATGGTGATCGCCGGTCCGTCCAACTTCCTGCCGCGCTTCGTCAATTCGCTGATTATCGCCTTTGGCTCGACCTTCTGCGCCGTCTTCCTTGGCACGCTGTCGGCCTATGGTTTCTCACGCTTCAAGGTGCCGCTCGCCGACGACCTCCTGTTCTTCATCCTGTCGACGCGCATGATGCCGCCGATCGCCGTCGCGATTCCCATCTACCTGATGTACCGCGAACTTGGCCTGTCCGACACCGCGCTCGGCATGATCCTGCTCTATACAGCGGTCAATGTTTCACTGGCCGTGTGGCTCTTGAAAGGCTTCATCGACGAGATCCCGCGCGAATATGAGGAAGCCGCGATGATCGACGGCTATACACGGCTGCAGGCCTTCTGGCGCACCGTGCTGCCGCAGGCGACGACCGGCATTGCCGCCACCGCCATCTTCTGCCTGATCTTCGCCTGGAACGAATATGCCTTCGCTGCCCTTTTGACCTCGGGCACGGCGCAGACCGCGCCGCCCTTCATCCCGACCATCATCGGCGAAGGCGGCCAGGACTGGCCGGCGGTCGCTGCCGGCACGACGATCTTCCTGGTGCCGATCCTGGTCTTCACCATCCTGCTTCGCAAGCAATTGCTGCGCGGCATCACCTTCGGCGCGGTGCGCAAATGAGCCTGACCAGCCCTCGGAAACGCAAATCGCGCTGGCCGGTCTGGGCCAGGCGCGGGCTGATGGAAAACATCGCCACGGTGCTGATCGCCCTCGGCTTCCTGATGCTGTTCCAGCCCTTCGCGCTGTCGCTCTACACCTATTCCTTCATCACCATGCTCGCCGGCACCGTGATGTTCATCATCGTCTCGAAGTTCCCGGAATAGCCATGGCCGAAATTCGCGTTCAGCACCTGAGAAAGGCCTTCGGCGATTTCGTCGCCGTGCAGGACTCCAACTTCATTGTCGAGGATGGCGAGTTCTTCGTCATGCTCGGACCGTCGGGTTGCGGCAAGACGACGACGCTGCGCATGATCGCCGGGCTCGAACTGCCGACCGGCGGCCAGATCCTGCTTGGCGGAGACGACGTCACCATGCTGCGGGCGCGCGAGCGCGACATCGCCTTCGTCTTCCAGCTGTTCGCGCTCTATCCGCACATGAACGTGCGCAAGAACATCGGCTTCCCGCTGCTGGCGCAAGGCATGCCGTCAGCCGAGATTCGCCAGCGCGTCGAAGAGACGGCCAAGCTTCTGCGCATCGACCATCTGCTCAACAAATCCGTCTCAGGCCTTGCCGGTGGCGACCGCCAGCGAGTGGCGCTCGGCCGCGCCATCGTGCGGCGGCCAAAGTGCTTCCTGATGGACGAGCCGCTGGGGACCCTTGATACCGAGTTTCGCGATTTGATGGTCCACGAGTTGCGCGAACTGCACAACCGCATCCACGCCACCACCGTCTATGTCACGCACGACCAGATGGAAGCGATGTCGATGGCCGACAAGATCGCGGTGATGAACCATGGCGTCATCGAACAATTCGGAACGCCACGTGAGATCTACGACCGGCCGGCGACCATGTTCGTCGCCGATTTCATCGGTTCGCCGCCGATGAATTTTTTGGGCTTCGGCGGCGGACTGGCAAAGGGCGCCAAGGAAATCACCGTCCAGGGTGCGAAGGTCGCGGTGCCGGAAGTGCGCGAGGATATCGCGCCGGCCGACATGGCGCTCGGCATCCGTCCGGAACACATCCGCTTCGACGACAACTCCAAGCTGCGTGGCGCAATCTACGGCACCGAATATCTCGGCACCACGCAGATCGTCGCGGTGGAGACGGCGGACGGCATCATCAAGGCCCGGGTGCCGGCCGAAATCCGGCTCTCGACCGGCGACCATGTCGGCCTGACGCTGAGCAGCGCGCGGCTGTCACTGTTCGAGAAAGGATCGGGCCGCGCGGTGAGAACCGCGATCCACGATGCCGCCTCGGAGCGGAGGGCACAGCATGGCTGACGTGCACATCAAGAATGTAAGCAAGAGTTTTGGCGACCATGTCGCTGTCAACGGTCTCGATCTCTCCATCGCCGATGGTGAGTTCGTCGTGCTGCTCGGGCCGACCGGCGCCGGCAAGACGACGACGCTGCGGCTGATCGCCGGGCTGGAGCGGCCGGATGCCGGCACGATCGAAATCGGCGGCCACAATGCCACGACGCTGTCGCCGGCCGAGCGCGACACCGCCTTCGTGTTCCAGCAATACTCGCTCTATCCGCATTTGTCGGTGTTCGACAACCTTGCCTTCCCGCTGCGCTCGCCGGCACGAAGGATGCCGGAAGAGCAGATTCGCCGCCGGGTCGAGGAAGTGGCGAAGATGGTGCGCATCCACCACAAGCTCGCCAACCGCTCGACCAAGCTGTCGGGCGGCGAAATGCAGCGCGTCGCCATCGGCCGAGCGCTGGTGCGCAAGCCTTCCATCTATCTGATGGACGAGCCGCTGTCGTCGCTCGATGCCAAGTTGCGGGCGGATCTCAGGCTCGAACTGAAACGCATCCAGGCCGAGCTCGGCGCCACCATGCTCTATGTCACGCATGACCAGATCGAGGCTATGACGATGGCCGACCGCATCGGCATCCTTGCCGATGGCGTGCTGGTGCAGATCGGCTCGCCCCGTACGATCTATTCGGAGCCGGCAAACCTGCATGTCGCGGCCAGGCTCGGCCAGCCGGCGATCAATCTTCTGCCAACCGGGCTGCTGCCCGATGGCGGCGCGCCGGCCGGCACCAAGACGATCGGTGCACGCACCGAACATCTGTCGATCGAGAAGGCCGCGAACGGTCACGCCGACGGCGTCGTCGACTGGGTCGAGCATCTTGGCGACCAGAACCACCTGCATGTGACGGTGGGAACCCGGAAACTGGTGACGCTGACCGATCCCGAAACGGATCTGGGGCAAGGCGACAGGGTGGTGATCCGCTACCGGTCGCCGCTCTATTTTGGTGCCGCCGGACAAAGGCTGATGTGAACGGTTTTCGGTGTTTCCCTGCCAAGGGGTCAACACCGGCTTCTGATTGATGACTGCAGACAAGTGACTGGACGAATTCGATGAAGCACTTTTTCAATCGCAGGGAAACGATCGTCACCGAGGCGCTGGACGGCCTCTTGCGGACCATTGGCGCAGGCGACCTCGCGCGGCTCGACGGCTATCCCGAGATCAAGGTCGTCCTGCGCGCCGACTGGGACAAGACCAACGTCAGCGTCGTCTCCGGCGGCGGCGCCGGGCACGAGCCGTCACATGCCGGCTTCGTCGGCAAGGGCATGCTGACGGCGGCGGTTTCGGGCGAGATCTTTGCGTCGCCAAGCGTCGAAGCGGTGCTGGCGGCCATTCGCGCCGTCACCGGCCCGGCCGGCTGCCTGCTGATCGTCAAGAACTATACCGGCGACCGCCTCAATTTCGGTCTGGCGGCCGAGAAGGCGCGCGCCGAAGGCTTTCGCGTCGAGATGGTGATCGTCGCCGACGATATCGCGCTCCCCGACATTGCCCAGCCGCGCGGCGTTGCCGGCACCTTGTTCGTGCACAAGATATCAGGCCATCTGTCGGAAGCCGGCCACGATTTGGCTGATATCGCGGCGGCCGCGCGAGCCGCGGCGAAGGACATCGTGTCGCTCGGCATGTCCCTGTCGTCCTGCTCGATCCCTGGGCTGCCGCACGAAGATAGATTTGGCGAAAACGATGGCGAGCTCGGCCTTGGCATTCATGGTGAGCCGGGCGTCGAGCGGATCGCCGTGCAAAGCGCCGACAGGCTGGTCGCGATCATGGCGGAGCGGCTTGCGGCACGGCTCGATCCTGCGGCCAGCCATGCCCTGCTGATCAACAATCTCGGTTCGGTGCCGCCGCTCGAAATGTCGCTTGTCGCCAATGCGGTGCTTGCTTCGCCGCTGGCCAAAGCCATCAAGCTGACGATCGGCCCAGGACCACTGATGACGGCGCTCAACATGAACGGCTTCTCGCTGTCATTGATCCGGCTCGACGCCGTGCGCCAAAAAGCCCTGCTGGCGCCGGTTGGTCCGCACGCCTGGATGCCGGCAAAGCCTGTTGTATCGCCCTCTGTCGTGCCCATCGCGAAACCAGCTGCTGAAGGCGCGGCGCGCAAACCCAGCCAGGATGCTCGTACCCGACGGCTTGTCGTCACCGTCTGCGAAAGGCTGATCGCGCTCGAAGGCACTTTGAACGGGCTGGACGCCAAGGCGGGAGACGGCGACACCGGTTCGACGGTGGCGACAGGCGCGCGCAGCGTGCTCGATCGGCTTGATACGCTGCCACTTGCCGATCCTGCGGCCACCCTTGGCGCGGTGGGCGACATTCTGAGCGCGTCCATGGGCGGCTCCAGCGGGGTGCTGCTGTCGATCTTCTTCACCGCGGCAGCGCAGGCCCTGGACGGCGGTGCCAGCGTGGCCAAGGCGCTGCTTGCCGGTCTCGAACGGATGACGTTCTATGGCGGCGCGGAGGTCGGCGACCGCACCATGATCGATGCCCTCGAGCCTGCCCTGAACGCGCTGGACGCCGGCGGCCTGGAGGAAGCGGCAACAGCGGCTCGACGCGGTGCCGAGGCCACGTCCGCCATGGACAGGGCGAAAGCCGGGCGGTCCGCCTATGTCGGCAGCAAGCTGCAGGGCGTGGTCGACCCCGGCGCCTATGCGGTGGCCGAGGCCTTTGCGGCCGCAGCCGCGCTGCTTGCAGTGGCCTGACGCATGCTTCAGTTGCCGAATGAAAATTCTTTCGCTACTGCCGACAAGGTGGGAACCAGGAACTTGGCTGACATGGCGGCGTTGAACCTTTCCAGGCTGATCGTGGCGGCCGCGGATACGATTGCCGCTCACGCCGAGGAGTTGACGGCGTTGGACCAGGCGATCGGCGACGGCGACCATGGGCTGAACATGAAGCGCGGCTTCGAGGCCGTACGCAGCGAGGCCGAGGCGTTTGCTGCCAAGCCGCTGCCCGAGGCACTCAAGGCGATTGGCACCAAGCTGGTGATGACGGTCGGCGGCGCTTCGGGTCCGCTGTTCGGCACCTTGTTCATGGCGCTCGGCAAGGAAATTTCCGCCGCGCCCGATCGCGCCAATCTGACCCTGGCTTTCGGCAAGGCCATCGAAGCCGTGGCGGCGCGGGGCAAATCGCAGGTCGGGCAGAAGACGATGCTCGACGTGCTGCAGCCTGTGCATGAGGCGCTGCTTCAGGGAAAGACGGCGGCGGAGATCGCCGATAGCGCCGACGCGGCCGCCGAAGCGACCGTGCCGATGAAGGCCCTGCGTGGCCGCGCCTCGTTCCTTGGCGACCGCTCGATCGGCCATATGGATGCCGGCGCGCGTTCGACCGCGCTTCTGGTGCGGACAGTGGCCGAAACCGTCGGGGAAAGCGCATGAGCAATGTCGGCATCGTCATCGTTTCGCATTCGCCGCTCGTCGCCGAGGGCACGGCCGACATGGTGCGGCAGATGGTGGGCGCCGAAGTGCCGCTTGCATGGTGCGGCGGAAACGGCCATGGCGGGCTCGGCACCAATGTCGAGGCGATCATGAACGCCATCGACAGGGCCTGGTCGGAAGCCGGCGTCGCCATCCTGGTCGATCTCGGCGGCGCCGAGACCAACAGCGAAATGGCGGTGGAGATGATCGGCGAGCCGCGTGCGCAGAAGATCATCGTCTGCAACGCGCCGATCGTCGAAGGCGCGGTGATGGCGGCGACCGAGGCGTCCGGCGGCGCCTCGCTGCGGGAAGTGGTGGCGACGGCGCACGAATTGTCGCCGTCGTGAACGAACGGGAACTTTAAAGACATGTCCGCAGCCGCCGAAGCGACCGTCCTGATCACCCACGAGGTGGGTCTGCATGCGCGTCCTTCGGTGAAGTTCACCAAGCTGGCCAAGACCTTCGCCGCCGAGGTGGAAATAGCGCTGGCCGCCAACGGGCCATGGTTCGACGCCAAGAGCATCGTGAAGGTGATGGCCACCAAGGCGCCGAAGGGCACGGTGCTGCACATCCGCGCCAGCGGCGATGGCGCCGATGATGCCGTCGACGCGCTGGTCGAACTGGTGCGGCGCGATTTCGACGAAGGCGCGGACCATGTCCGAACCGCTTAGGCTGCAAGGCATTTCGGCCTCGGCCGGTTATGCCGAGGGACCGCTGTTCGACCTCGACCAGATTGCAATTGCCTACGCCTGCAAGGAAAATGCTGCCGACGAGAAGGCTGCGCTCGAGACCGCAATCGACGTTGCGACGGGCCGTCTCGCCGCATTGATCAAAATCGCCGACGGTGACGCCGCCGACATCCTCGAATTTCAGATCGCCATGCTGGAGGACGACGCGTTGAGCGGCCCGGCTTTTGCTGCGATTGCCTCTGGACACCCCGCCGATGCGGCATGGCGACAGGCGCTGGATGTGGAAATCGCCGGCTACGAGACCTCGGATCAAGACTATTTCCGCGCCCGTGCGGCCGACATACGCGACATCAGGGACCAGGTGCTGCGGGCGCTGACCGAGGATGGCGGGGTTCAAGCACCATCCGGCGCCATCCTCTACGGCGAGGACATCGCGCCGACGCGTTTTCTCGAAACCGACTGGAGTGGCGGTGGCGGCATCGCGCTGAAGGCGGGCAGCACGGCGAGCCATGTCGCCATGCTGGCGCGCTCGCGCGGCGTACCGATGGTGGTCGGACTTGGGGTTGTGGATCTTGGGCCGGCCGGCCTTGGCGCTTCGGCAACCAAATTTGCCGGCATAGCACTGCTCGATGCCGAACATGGCGGCATCGTGCTGTCGCCTTCCAAGGCCGAGATCGACGCCTTTCGCCAATCGTCGTCGTTGTTCTCGGCGCGCCGCGACCGGGCCGGGATTTTTCTGGCGCGGCCGGCGGTGACCAGGACCGGGATAGCGGTGGGGGTGCAGGTCAACATCGCCGACCCGTCCGACGTCGACGGCATCGACATCGCCACCTGCGACGGTGTCGGCCTGATGCGCACCGAATTCCTGTTCGGAAAGACGTTGCCCGATGAGGAAACGCAGTATCGCGCCTATCGAAAGGTGCTGGAATGGGCCGGCGACAAGCCGGTGACGATCCGCACCGTCGATGCCGGCGGCGACAAGCCAGTGCCCGGCTTCACCGTCGAGGAAGGCAATCCGTTCCTCGGCCTGCGCGGCATCAGGCTGTCGCTGGCGCGGCCGGAAGTGTTTCGTGTACAAATCCGGGCACTGCTGCGCGCCGCCGTGCACGGCAGTCTGAAAGTGATGTTCCCGATGATCGCCATTGTGGAGGAATACAGACAGGCAGCGGCGATGTTCGCCGAAGAGCAGGCAAGGCTTGCCTCGGGCGGCATCGCGCAACAGATGCCGCCGCTCGGCATCATGGTCGAAGTGCCGTCGGTGGCGATCGCGCCCGAGGCCTTTACCGAGGTCGCCTTCTTCTCGATCGGCTCCAACGACCTGACCCAATATGTCATGGCGGCGGCCCGCGACAACGCTCTGGTGGCGCACCTCAATTCGGTCCGTCATCCAGCCGTGCTGCGGCTGATCGCTGCGGTGACCGCGTTTGGCCTGCGCGAAGAAATCCCGGTCAGCCTGTGCGGCGACGCCGGCGGTGACCCCGCTGCGATCCCGTCGCTGCTCGAGGCCGGCCTGCGCGATCTGTCCGTCGCTCCGGCGCAACTCGCCATGGCCAAGGCGGCGATCGCGGACGTTTCTATCCAGGCGCGGCCGGCATGATCGACAAGATACCTGAAGCCGGTTCCGAAGAGGCGATCCGCGCCTATAAGACGATCCTGTCGCATGTCATCGACCAGCGACCGTCCGGCATGCGCCAGCGGCTTGCCGATGCGCTTGGCAAGCACCGCAGTTTCGTCACGCAGATTTCCAGCCCGGCCTATTCGATCCCGATTCCGTCAAAGCATTTGCCTTCGATCTTTTCCGTCTGCCATTTCAGCCCGGCCGAGCGTGATCAGTTTCTTGCTGCCTACCATCAGGCACATCCGGGAAAAATGTCTGTCGCGGCAGGCATGCGCAAGACACGGCATGTTTCACTCATCGTGCCCGATTTCGGCGACGACAAGCAGAACGCTGCACTCGATCGGGCAGTGAATGATTTTATCCAGAAGATCACCAGCATCACCGGCAAGGGTGGTTGATCCGTCAGAGCGGTTCAACAAGGCCCATTTCGGGAGGAGACGGCCGTGAAGAAATTTATGAATTCGCTGGACACGGTGCTGACCGAAAGCCTCGACGGCTTCGTTGCCGCCCATGCCGACATCCTGGTGCTTGGCGAGGAACATAAATTCGTCCGCCGCAAGACCTTGCGGCCGGGCAAAGTAGCGCTGATCTCCGGCGGCGGCTCCGGCCACGAGCCGCTGCATGGCGGCTTTGTCGGTCACGGCATGCTCGACGCCGCCTGCCCCGGCCAGGTGTTCACCTCGCCGACGCCGGACCAGATGCTGGCGGCGGCGGAGGCCGTCGACACCGGCGCCGGCTGCCTGTTCATCGTCAAGAATTATGAAGGCGATGTGATGAACTTCGAGATGGCGGCTGAAATGTCGGAAGGCGTCGTGCAAATCGTCACCAATGACGATGTCGCCGTCGAGAATTCGTCCTACACGACCGGCCGGCGCGGCGTCGCCGGCACGCTGGTGGTCGAAAAGATCGTCGGCGCGGCGGCCGAGCATGGCCTGGCGCTGGCGCCGCTGAAGGCGTTGGGCGAACGCGTCAACGCTGCTACCCGCTCGATGGGCGTGGCGCTGACCAGTTGCACCGTGCCGGCCGCCGGCAAGCCGACTTTCGACATCGGCGACGGCGAGATGGAGTTCGGCGTCGGCATCCACGGCGAGCCCGGACGGCGACGCGACACATTGAAAAGCGCCGATGCCATTGCCGAGGAAATCTGTGCCGCGATCCTTGGCGATCTCGGCGACGGAGCCAAGGGCCCGGCGCTGCTGTTCGTCAACGGTTTTGGCGGCACGCCGCTGATGGAGCTCTACCTCATGTACAATAGCGCGCGGCGGATTTTCGAGAAGCATGGCGTGACGGTGACCCGTTCGCTGGTCGGCTCCTATGTCACCTCCCTGGACATGGCCGGCTGCTCGATCACGTTGACCATGCTCGACGCGGAAACGACCGCGTTCTGGGATGCGCCGGTGCATACGGCGGCGCTGCGCTGGGGCATGTAGACTTCCTGCCAGCCGGCGACTGGAACGCGCCCGCCGCCGGCTTCCAGCAGGTATCGTCCCAGAAATAGTCTTCTTCGCGATGCGGGGGCACACGGGCCGTCCGCGCCAGACCGTTGCTTTTCTTCCCCCAAGTAAGGTAAAGACTCCTCGGGCCTTCGGGAGATAGCGTATGCGTTACAATTGGGAGCGGGCTCCGACGAGCTTCGAACGTCACAGAAAAGCCCTGGCGACAGCCATTTTGATCTTCGGTGGCATCGGCCTCATGCTTGTGGCTTTGCCGATCTAGAGCAATCGACTTTGTCAGCGCGGTTGGCCGGTCACCGCAATGAAGCGGCGGTCGCGGCCCTCGAAGCCCTGGCTGAAGCGCTGCACCAGCACCACAATGACGGCCGGCTTGCCGGCCGGGGTGAATTCGTAGGATTCCGAGAGGCTGTAGGAGGTCGGGCAATTCCTCGACCCCGGCACGGTCTTGTCCTCGTGCAAGACCTTGAACGGCTTGCCGTCCTGCCCTTGCAGCGTCAGCCGGAAGCCGAGCGCCTTGCCCGATATGTCGCCTTGCTGTGTGGCGTCGAAACTCGCTGAACAGTCTGTGGTGCTGCTGGCCAGGATCTGGTCGAGCTGGATGGTCGAAATGTCGAGTTGGTCATAGAGCGGCGAAAGCCATTTCTGCGACACCTGCTCGAGGCGGGAAATGTCGTTGTAGGCAACCATCTCATCGGGAAAGGTGAACTTGTCGGAAGCCGTCTGCTCGCCGCGCGATGCGATGGCATGTTTGGCAAGGATGGGCGCCGCCTTAGCGGCGGCCTGTGCCCTTGCCTGTTCGAGGGTCAGCGTCGCCTCCTCGGACTCGTCGACGACGAGGATCGGCTTGCCGCCGACGAAGGCGTCGGTACGGGTGTCTATGATGTCGATCTGCGAATAGCCGGAGTTCGAAGCGCCGGCGTCGAGCGTTCCATATTGCTCGAAGGCGAAATAGTTGCCGTCGGGCGAAAAGCCGATGATGCGCCGTGCCGAGGCATCGCCAGCCCAGGCGACGGACGCGGCCGTCAATGACAGCGCCGCCAGCACGGCCGCTCCAATCCGATATCGCAATTTCATCGCAGCTTGCCCCCAAGCGCCAGATCGATGCCGGCCGCACAATGGCGCACATTTGCGGCCAAGGTTAGAGCGCGCTATCTGGTGGGAAGAAAAACATTCCTGGGGAGGTGTCGGATGACTTCACGCTATCACGAGGTCTATGACGGCTGGAAACGCGATCCGGAAAAGTTCTGGGCGGAGGCGGCCGCCGCCATCGACTGGTATTCGCCCTATGACAAGGTGTTCGATGCCACGGCCGGCGTCTACGGCCGCTGGTTTACCGGCGCCACCTGCAACACCTGCTACAATGCCGTCGACCGTCACGTCGCGGGCGGACGTGCCGAGCAGATCGCGCTGATCCATGACAGCGCCATCACCGGAACGATCAAGAAGTTCACCTATGCCGAGCTCAAGCGCGAGGTGGTCGCGCTGACCTCGGTGCTGAAGAATCGCGGCATCGGCAAGGGCGACCGCGTCATCATCTACATGCCGATGGTGCCGGAGGCCGCCTTCGCCATGCTGGCCTGCGCCCGCATTGGCGCCGTGCATTCGGTCGTCTTCGGCGGCTTTGCCTCGCATGAGCTTGCCACCCGCATCGACGACGCCAAGCCGAAGCTGATCATTTCGGCCTCTTGCGGGCTGGAGCCGGGCCGCGTCGTTGCCTACAAGCCACTGCTCGACCGAGCGATCGAGATTTCCCGCCACAAGCCTGACGGCTGCCTGATCCTGCAGCGCGACCAATTGCGCTGCGATTTGAAGGAGCATTTCGACATCGATTATGCCGATGCCGTCGCCCGCGAACGGGCAGCCGGCGCCAATGTCGACTGCGTTCCGGTGCTTGCCACCGACCCGCTCTACATCATCTACACATCGGGCACGACCGGTCAGCCCAAGGGCATCGTGCGCGACAATGGCGGCCACATGGTCGCGCTGAAATGGACGATGGAAAACGAGTTCGGCGTCAAGCCGGGCGAGGTATTCTGGGCAGCCTCGGACGTCGGCTGGGTGGTCGGCCATTCCTACATCGTCTATGGGCCGCTGTTGCATGGCTGCACCAGCGTGCTGTTCGAAGGCAAGCCGATCGGCACGCCCGATGCCGGCACCTACTGGCGGGTGATAGCAGAGCATGGCGTCGTCGCGCTGTTCACCGCGCCGACCGCGTTTCGGGCCATCAAGGGACAGGATCCGAAGGGCGAGTTCATTCCGAAATACGACCTGTCGAAATTCCGCACGCTGTTCCTGGCCGGCGAGCGCGCCGACCCCGAAACCATCAAATGGGCGGAGCAGAAGCTCAATGTGCCGGTGGTCGACCATTGGTGGCAGACCGAAACCGGCTCGCCGATGACGATCAATCCCGCCGGCCTCGGCCTGTTGCCGGTGAAATATGGCTCGCCCGGCGTGCCTATGCCCGGCTACGACATTCGCGTGCTTGACGATGCCGGCCACGAAGTGCCGCGCGGCACGCTGGGCAATGTGGTGGTCAAGCTGCCGCTGCCGGCCGGCTGCCTGCCGACGTTGTGGCACGCCGATCAACGGTTCCGCCAAGCCTATCTCGACGAGTTCCCCGGCTTCTACAAGACGGCGGATGCCGGCATGGTCGACGAGGATGGCTATCTCTACGTCATGGCCCGTACAGACGACATCATCAATGTCGCCGGCCACCGGTTGTCGACCGGAGCCATGGAGGAAGTGCTTTCCGCCCATCCCGATGTTGCCGAATGCGCCGTCATCGGCATCGCCGATACCATGAAGGGTCAGGTACCGCTTGGCTTCGTGGTGCTCAATGCCGGCGTTTCGCGCGAAACCGGTGCCATCGAAAGCGAAGTGGTCGGCCTGGTGCGCGAACGCATCGGCCCGGTCGCCGCCTTCAAGACGGTGGTGACGATCAAGCGGCTGCCCAAGACACGTTCGGGCAAGATCCTGCGCGGCACCATGCAGAAGATCGCCGACAAGGAAGAATGGACGATGCCGGCAACCATCGACGATCCGCTGATCCTCGATGAGATAACCGTCGCCTTGAGGGAGCGAGGGATCGTGGTTTAGGAAAATCGGCGAGGGAGGCGCGCAATCTTTTGTTGTGCAATGCAGCAATCCACCTTACACCCCTGATCGGGGGGCCATCCGGCGAGGCGGTATGGCTCAGCAGAAGAAAATCACATTTGGCGGCGTCGACATCCTGCGGTTCCTCGCCGCCGTCATGGTCATGGTCTATCACTACGGCTTCTGGGTGTGGGCGTTTCCGGACGGCGTTTCGGCACGCGCCACGGGCGGCATTCCCGCGCAACCGGCGATAGGCGCCTGGGTCGAATCCGGCTGGGTCGGCGTTCAGATCTTCTTCGTCATCAGCGGCTTCGTCATCGCCTTCAGCGCCGAGAGATCGACGCCGCTGCGGTTTTTCGAAGCAAGGGTGAAACGACTGGCGCCGGCGGTCTGGATCTGCGCACCCGTCACCGCGGTCGTGCTTCTGATCGTCGGCCTGAGCTGGCCGACCGATGCCGTCGACAGGCTGGTTCGCACCGGCCTGTTCGTTCCCTACGCACCCTGGGTGGACAGCGTCTACTGGACGCTCGGCATCGAGATCGCCTTCTATGCCATCGTCTGGACCTTGCTGCGGCTTGGCCGCTTCCATCAGATGGAATTGGTGGCCATCGCCATCGGCCTGGTCAGCACGCTTTTCTGGTGCCTCTATTACCCGCTCGGCTGGGCCGACCTTGCCGAGACACGCACGCTCGACCTTTTGCTGGTGCATCACGGCGTTTTCTTCGCGACCGGCGTCATGTTGTGGCTGATACGTTTCAAGGCGGTGACGACGGCTCGCCTTGCCTTCTGCGCCCTGTTCCTGGGCGGCGGCGTGCTGCAGATCGCCAGTTCGATCGACGTTCACATCCTGAAGGTTGGGCAAGAGATGCCGTTCGCGCCGCCGATTCTCATTTTCCTCACCGGGGTCGGACTGATGGCGTGGTCGCTTCGGCTCGACCTCTCCTGGAGCGGCTGGCGCCGGATCGGCCTGATGACCTATCCGCTCTACCTCCTGCATGACGTTGTCGGCGCGGCCCTGCTCGGCGTCCTGGTCCGCGCGGGTCTGCCGCATCTCTTCTCGATGGTGATCGTCGGCGCGACAATGATCGCGGCAAGCTGGCTGGTGGCGACCGAGGCCGAACCACGCATCCGGCTGCTGCTCGACCACACCGTTTTCCGCTATCGGCTCAAGGCGGCGTAGTCGCGACTGATCATCCGCAGGTCTCCGAGGCCCGGCTCGGCAATGCGGCCTTCCAGAGCGGACGGCCAACTGCCACGGGAATCGCCAGACCCGCGAAGCAGGTTGGTTCATGTGCTTCTGGAGGCTGACCTGCTCCTAATGCATCACCCAAAGCGCGCGGCGTCGACCGGCCCTGTTTCAACGCAATGTGCTTTCGAAAGGGCCTACTTGGACAAAGTCAGACCGTTGCCTTTGCCTTGCTGCGCACTTCCGACTTTTCCAGATAGTAGCTCGAGTATTTATCGAAGAACTTCTCGGAGCCGCCGAACGATCCGTATTTGGCCAGCTTCTTCAGATCGACCTTGTTCAGCACCGCCCCGATGATCTTGTTGGCGACATAGGGTTCGGACTCCAGCATCGACCTCACCATCGCGCGGGGCGTGCGCCCCCATTCGGTGACGAGCACAAACCCGTCGACCAGCGGCGCGAATGCCTTGGCATCGACCACCGGTCCGAGCGGCGGCAGATCGACGACGATGTATTCGAAGGTCTCCTTGGCGTTCTCGATGAAGCGCCGCATCCCGGCCGAGGAGAGAAGTTCGCTGGTGTGCGAGAAGTGACCGCGCAGCACGGCCGGGATGATTGCCAGCTTCGTCTGCCGGTCGATCTTGCCGACGGACTGCCAGGCCTGGCCGTTGACCACGGCTTCCATCAAGCCTTGCTCAGCTTCCATGCCGAGACCACGGCTGAGGCCAGGGTTGCGCAGGTCGCCGTCGATCAGCAGCGTCTTGGCGCCGTTGGCGGCAAGCAATCCGGCGAGATTTGCCGCGACCGTCGACTTGCCCTCGCCGGGAAGCACCGAGACGATGCCGATGACGCGGCTGCCTTGCCCTTCCATCACGACGTCGAAGGCGATCTTGGCGCTGCGCAGCGTTTCGGAGAACATCGACGCAGGCGAATCGATGCTCACCCGCATGCGCGCCCGCCTTTCGGCGGACGACAGCGATCTGGCGGTCTTGTCATCCACCTGGGTATCGCCCGGCGTGTCTTCCTTGCTCAGCTTGCCGCCGATCGTCGGCAGATAGCCGAGGAATTTCAGCCCGACACGGTCGCGCACCTCCTCGCCGGTCCTGAAGAAACGTTCGTTGAATTCATTCAGGCCGCCGAAGCCGGCGCCCATCAGCGTGCCAAGCACCAGCGAAAGTCCAATCACGATGATCGTGCGTGGGCTTGACGCGGTGAGCGGCATCGAGGCGTCCGAGATGATGCGGATCTTGCCGACCGGGAAGGATTGCTGCTGCGCGGCTTCCTCGTAGCGGCCGAGGAATGTCTGATAAAGCGTGGTGAGCGCCGTCGCCTGCTGATCGAGTTCCCGCAGCTTGACTTGCGTCTGGTTGTCGACGGAACTCTTGCCTTGCGCAGCCGCGACATTGGCCCTGAGCGCGGTCTCGCGCGCCAGCGCCACTTCATATTCGTTGCGATAGCTTTCGGTCAGCTGCTTCAGTTCGCCGAAGATCTGCGTCGATATGTCGGCCTTCTCCTTGGCAAGCGCCAACGCCTGCGGATGCTGGGCGCCGAAATTCGCCTCGACGTCCTGCAGCCGCTTGGAGACAGTGAGGTAGCGGGTCTTGAGCGCCGCGATGACCGAGCTGCTCGGCTGGTCGCTTGATATGGCGGCATCCTTGAAAGCGTTGTCGGAGCCGCTTTCGACAATCGCCTTGTACTGCTGGTAGCGGGCACTGGCGCGTGCGGTGTCGGCCTGCGCGACGATGAGCTGGGCGTTGAGATCGGACAGTTGCTTGTCGCTCATCAACTGGCCATCGCTGTTGGCGGCCAGGCCATGTTCGGCCCTGAATTTCTCGACCGCGAGCGATGCCGCCTGCGAGCTCTCGCGCAATTCCGTCAACCGGCCCTGCAGCCAGACCGCCGCCCGCTCGGTGGCGTCGAAGCTGGCATCGAGCTGATCGGCAAGATAGGCATCGGCATAGGCTTTGGTGATCGCATGGGCCAGAGCCGGATCCGTCGACTGATAGCCGAGGGCGATGACGTAGCTTCGCCCCGTGCGCTCCGCCCGCACCTCGTTCTGCAGCTTGAGGATCGCGTAGTCGCGACGGGACGTGGCGATCAGCGCATCGCGGGCGGCGGGGTCGAGCTTGCTGATGTCACCGACGCCCGGCATGACAGGGCTTGGGCGAACATACTGGATCAGGCCCCGGATCAGACCGACGCCCCTTGCCAGAGCCGACACGGGCGGATTCAGGAAGGCATCGTTCTGGTCGAGCTTCAGCTTGTCGACGACCACGGCGGCAAGCCGCGTCGAGGTCAGGATCTCGATCTGGCTCAGGATGGCGGAATCGGTCTGCATGGTTGTCGACGCCGCCGAGATGTCGTCGACGATCTTGTTCAAGCCCTCATCGATCAGCACGCTTGAGACCGACTGATATTGGGGCGGCGTGGTCTGCAGATAGAGCAGGCCCAGAAAGAGACCGATGACGGCGCACACGGCAACCACCTTGGCTTGCCGTGCGGCCATGCCAAGCAGCCGCTCGATGTCGATGAAGTCTTCGCCGTCTCCTGCGTCCGAATTCGGCAATGGCATCCTCTTGTCGAGAGGAAAGTTGGCATAATTCATCTTCGGTCCAATTCCAGAGCCTGTTCCATCCCGATGATCGGGATGGAGATCCATCTCAGCGTTTGAGCATGATCTTTTCCGAAAACCGGTGGTCATTTTTCGGGATCATGCCGGGGCTTGCACAGCCGCGAAGATCGGGAGCATTGCGCAATAAAACGCAAACTTCGTGCCAGGCGGCGCGGGAGCTATCGCCCCGCGTCGCCAGCCATCTGTAAATGCTCCCGAAACATGGGCATTATGCGGCTTCTTCCTGGCGTTCATGCGACCGGACGAACTCCTGAAGCATCTCGAAAATCGGGCCCTTCATGTCGTCGCGCGCCAGCGCGAAGGCGATGTTGGCCTGGATGAACCCTTCCTTCGAACCGCAGTCGAACATGCGGCCCTTGAAAGGCTGGGCGAAGAACGCCTGGTCCCGCGACAGCCGGACCATGGCGTCCGTCAACTGGATTTCGTTGCCGGCGCCGCGCTGCTGATTGCCCAGAAGCGCGAAAATCTCGGGCTGCAGGATGTAGCGGCCGTTGATGTAGAAGTTCGACGGCGCGTTGGCCGGCGCCGGCTTTTCGACCATCGCCGTCACCTCGAAGCCGCCGCCGATATCGGCGCCACGGCCGACGATGCCGTATTTGTTGGTCTCGGTCGGATCGCAGCGCTCGACGGCGATGACGTTGCCGCCGGTTTCAGCATAGAGATCGACGATCTCGGCCAGGCATCCGCGGCCACCGAACGACACCATGTCCGGCAACAGCAAGGCGAAGGGCTCGTTGCCGATCACTTCGCGCGCGCACCAGACGGCATGGCCGAGGCCTTGCGGCGATTGCTGGCGGATGAAGCTGGTGGCGCCGGCCACGGGCAGAAGGCTTTCCAGCGATTGCAATTGCGCCTTCTTGCCGGTCTGTTCGAGTGTTCCGATCAATTCCGGATGGAGGTCGAAATAGTCCTCGATCACCGCCTTGTTGCGGCCGGTGACGAACACAATGTGCTCGATGCCCGCCTCGAAGGCCTCGTCCACCGCATATTGCACGACAGGCCTGTCGACGACGGGGAGCATTTCCTTCGGCATCGACTTGGTCGCCGGCAGGAACCTTGTTCCAAGTCCTGCCACCGGTATCACGGCCTTCCTGATTTTCTTCATCGCAAATTCCTTCTGAGGAGATCGACTTCAGTCCATTCACAAGCCACGAAAAACCCCTTCATGTGCCTGCATCTTCACCTCCCCACCCCAACGGCAAACTGCGCCGCTACTCTTCGCAACCGCACGGCGATCGGCATGCCCATATGCCTGACCGCCGCTGGGTCGCTGAGCGCAGTCCGGATCGCCTTGAGCGGGGACCGCGCCTTGATGTGCTGAACCATAGACAGGAACGATGCGGCCTTGCGCAGGCTGCGGCTGCGCCGGGCGAACGCGACTTGCGCGGCCTCGTCCATCGAATGGGTTTGAGCGAACACGGCATCTGCGTTGCGCATCGCTTCGACGTGGTGACGCTCGAGCACGCGGGAGATGGAGCCGCTGCGGATATGATAGGCATATCCGATCGTCGGCTCGACCACGCATTTGCCGCCCTTGGCCAAGGCGTTGGCGAGCAGGATGTAATCTTCGCCGATGCTCAGTTTTTCATCATAGCGAAGCTCGTTTTCGTCCAGGAACGCGCGCTGGAAGATCGGCTTAAGATAGCCGAGATTGAACTTCGATTCGAAAACGACGTTGCCGGCGATGTAGCTGGCCAGCGAGATTTCGCTCAAATCCTCCAGATAGCGTGTTGGAAACATCGCGTCCTCGACGACACCGTCCTCGCGAATGACCTGCAAATTGTCGACGGCGATCTCGGCGCCCGCCTTTTCGGCGCGGGCGATCATGGCCGCGATGCGGTCGGGAAAAACGGCGTCGTCGGAATCGAGAACCGCGATCCATCTGCCGCGGGCGACGTCGAGGCCGGCATTCCTGGCGCCGCCGGGACCGCGATTGCTGGCCAGGGCGACGACGCGAACGATATCTTGCGGATAGGCCCGCGCCACGTCGAGCGTCGCGTCGCGCGACTTGTCGTCGACGACGATGATTTCGACGCTGACGTTTTTCTGCGCGATGGCGCTGGCGATCGCCCGGTCGAGGGTCGCCTCGGCGTTGTAGGCGGCGATGACAAAGCTGACGTCAGGCTGCATGCTTGCCCCCTTCCTGCGGCGAAGGCTGGCCGTAGAGGCGGATTTCGCGGATGCCGACAAGGCCGCTGACGACACCGACATGCATAATGCCGCGCAGCACGCTGCGGTTCCTTCGAACCGGGCTGATGACGACCGGAAGCGCAGAGGCGAAGCAATAGATGGCCTTTGCCGACGCCAGGCCGACCTGCTTGACCAGGCCGATGCCGCGCGCGTTGCGTCCCAGAAGATGCCCGTGCGTCTGTCCGACGCGGAAGCGGCGGCGGCCGAGCCAGTCGAACGCCGCCCTCGAGCGCGGCACCACCTCGTCGACCCAGGCGTCGGGCGAAAAGGCGATGCGGCCGCCCGCTTTGTGCATCTGGTCGAAGAATTCGGTGTCCTCACCGCCGGTCTGGCCGCGTGCCAAGCTGAAGCGGCGGCCACGCAGGCTGTCCGATCCCATGCGGAGCAGAACGTTGCAGGTGTAGCCGGTCTGGATCTCGCCGCGAACCCAGACGGGCAAGGTCGAATGGAAATCGCCGCGCCGCATCCAGTCCGGCGCATCCGGACGATAGCGCGCCCGGACCGGGCCGAGCACGGTGGCTGCACCGCTCGCTTGCGCCGTCGCGACCAGTTCGGCGAGCCAGCGCGGCGTGGCCGTCTCGTCATCATCTATGAAAGCGACGAAATCCGCCGTGCTGGCGTCGAGGCAAGCGTTGCGGGCGATCGAAATGTTGCGCGCCGGGCAATACTGATAGCGGACCGGCACGGTCAATTCCCGCGACAGCGCCGTCACCAGGTCGCGGGCGGTCGGCGTGTCGTCGTTGTCGGCGACGATGATGCTGATATCGAACCCGGCCGGCATCTGCATGGCGTCGAGCGAGCGCAGCGTGTCGGCCAGTTCCGGCCGCCGGAACGTGCAGACGCCGATGTCGATGCTGAGCTTCTTGGCCATCACGCCACCCCGCGCCGCGACCCGAGGCCAAGAAGCTGCAGCCAGAAGCCGATCGACCATCCAAGGTGCATGACCATCGCCGAGACGCCGGCCAGCGCGATGTCGGCATTGCGCTGGCGGATGGCCGTCCACAGGCCGTAACCCTGGCACACCGAGGCCCACAGCAGCAGCGGCACCGCCGCCAGCCAGTGCACGAATGAGAGCGCCGCCAGCAGCACGACCGGAAACACCAGGAGCGGCACCATCTGCCGGACCTTCGGGATGACGCGGTGCTTAAGCACATTCTTGGCGCGGCCGCGACCATAGCCGAGATACTGGAAATAGAGGCCGCTGAGCGAGGTGCGCGGGTAGTAGATCATATGCGTCTTGCCGCTCATCCAGATCTTGTAGCCGGCCTGTCTCAGCCTGTAGTCGAGCTCGGCATCCTCGTTGTGGCTGAACGTCTCGTCATAGCCGCCGACAGAACCGAACGCCGATATCCTAATCAGCGCGTGATGGCCGTGATCGACCCACTCTCCGGCGGAACGGTGCCGGTGCTTGGAGCCGCCGGTGCCGAGCTTGGAATTCTGTGCCGCCGCGGCGGCCTTCTGCACGGTGCTGCTGCCGCTGGTCAGCATCGAAACGACAACCGAATCCGCTCCGGTGGCCAATGCCTCCTCAACCAGCCGGTCGCAATAGTCGTCGGGATAGCCGCCATGCGCATCGATGCGGATGAGATAGTCGGCACCTTCGCCGAAGGTGCCGACGGCGAGATTTATCGCCGCGCTCTGGATGCGCCGTTCGTTGTGAAGCAGGATAACGCGCGGATCCTTGCTTGCGATGTCCTTGACGATAGCCAGCGTGCCGTCGGTGCTGCCGCCGTCGGCGACGATGATCCTGGCGCCAAGCCTTGCCGCGGCGGGGCGCAGTTGATCGAGCAGCACACCGATATGGGCCGCTTCGTTCAGGCACGGAATAACGATCAGGCTGGATGAAGTTTTCTTAGTCTGCGTCATCAGCCTCTGTCCATGTTCAGCCATCCTATGCCAACGCCTCGGCTGCAAACGAACCCGATACGGCGGTCAAGCCGCGCAGCCGCTCGACAAGCGCCCGGCAATCGCTGCGGTCGTAGCTCCAGGTCCGCGGGTTGCGGGCAAGAACATGCGCCTTCAACCCGGCGAAACGATGCTCATCCATCTTGCCAAGCGTCGCTTCGAGCGCCTCGGGCGAAGCCTTCGGCAAGAGAATGCCGATATCCTGTTTGCTGAGGAACCGCCCGGTTTCGGTGTCGCCCATCGAGATCGGCACCGCGCCGAAGCGGCAGCCTTCGTAGAGGCGGTTGGGCAGGAGCCATTCGGAGTTCTGTCCCGCTTCGAAGAAATCGATCGCCCAGGAAAAATGGACGTCGCCATAGATCGACGCCATGTCCTCCGGGTTGCGATAGGGCCCGCCAAACGAGAGCCACGGCTCTGATTCGACGAAGGCATGGAAATCCGGGAATTCGGATAGAGCCGGACGGCCCCGCAGCACGATCTCGAAGCGTCCCTCCATCCGGCGGGAGAAATCGGCCAGCAGTTCGAGCGAGCGGCGGCAGCGCAACGCGCCGAACCAACCGATCCGCCACGGCGGTCCGACGGGACTCGCAACCTCGTCAGGGCTGCCGTGCGTCTCAGGGCTGCCGGGCAGAATCGCGCCTGCCTCGAAATACTTGTTCTCGACCAGTTCGATCGGCGCCGCGACCTGGCCGAACGGCTTGAAGTAATTGGCGATGAAGGCAGGCGAACTGGTCACCAGCAGCTTCACGTCCCTGGCCAGGAAGCGTTCGACGGCGCGCAACGCCTTGCCCAGGACATCTTTGCGAAGCACAAGGCGATGAATGTCGAGGCACTCGTATACGATCGGAACCGATGCACCAAAGGCGGATCTGGCGCGGCGGGCAAGCGCAAGCATTTCCAGGTTGCGCGCAATGATGAGATCGGGCCTGGGCGTGTCGCCAAGCCTGGAGCCGATCGAAACCGCCGCCTTGGCGATCGCCGCGAGCCGCTGGCCGAATCGCCCGTCACGCGTCGCGCCAAGGTCGATCGGCCGCAATCCCTCGATATCCGCAATCGGATTTGTGGTGCGACGGAAGCCGGCCAACGTGACCTCGGCCCCACCTGCCCTGAGCATTGTGATCCTCCGGCGCACGGCCGGATCGGAGACGTCGTGCACAAGGTACAAGACATGCAGCATGAAAACTCGACCGCTGTTGGCCCACCCAAGGAGAACCTAGTACAGCTCTTGCTGCATCGCAACATTTTTGGCGCGACGATCCACCTTTTCTGTTGCACTGCAAAATTATTGCCGTAGTTTGTCGTTGGTGGCGGTGGTGGATTTTTTCGGGGTCGGAAATCCGCACAAAAGTCAGGAATCCTGAATTTGGAAGCCAATGCATTCGATCCGCCGGAAGGCTCCCTGCGCAAATCCGTTGGGCGCGGCGCGGTTGTCACGGCCATGGCGCAATCGGTGCGCGTCGCGACACAGATCATATCCGTCATCGTGCTGTCGCGGCTTTTGTCGCCGCAGGATTTCGGCGTCGTGGCGATGTGCGCGCCGGTGCTGGCCTTCATCGCGCTGTTCCAGGATTTCGGCCTGACCCAGGCGACAATCCAGAAGAGCGGCATCCGGCATGAGGAAGTGAACTACCTCTTCTGGATCAATGTGGCCGTCAGCGCGATTCTGGCCTGCGTGCTCGCAGGTGCCGCCCCTCTGGTCGCCGCTTTCTACGGCGAGCCGCGCGTGGCCGGCCTGGTGGCGGCGTTCGGGCTGCAGATCATGGCCTATGGGCTGGGCGCGCAGCACCTGGCGCTTTTGACGCGCCGCATGCAGTTCGGCCGGCTGGCCGTCATCGACGTCGCCAGCGCCGTCGTGGGGCTCGCCGTATCGATCGCCTGGACTTTCATCGACCGCTCCTATTGGGCACTGTTTGCCGGTACGCTGACCGGTGCCGTGCTGCCGACGCTCTGCTACTGGGCAAGCTCGCGCTGGCGTCCCGGCCTGCCGCGCAAGGTCGCCGGAATCAGCGAATTGATCCATTTCGGCGCCGGCATCACCGGCTTCAACTTCGCCAATTTCTTTGCCCGCAACCTCGACAATGTGCTGATCGGCAAATACTGGGGCGAAGCCCAGCTCGGCCTTTATGACCGCGCCTACAAGCTGCTTTTGTTTCCGCTGAGCCAGATCACCAATCCGTTGTCGAAGGTGATGGTTCCGGCGCTGTCCAGGCTGAAGGACGAGCCGGATCGCTACCGCAGTGCCTATCTGCGCGTCATGCCGCTGATCCTGCTGGTGGCGCTTCCCGGCGTCGCCTTCGCCACCGCGATGTCGGACGTGCTGATCCCCTTCGTGCTCGGCGAGCAATGGCGCGCGAGCGCCGACATTTTCCTGGCGCTCGGCTTTGCCGGGCTGCTGCAGCCGCTCAACAATCCGGCGGGATGGCTTTTCGTCAGCCAGGGCCGCTCCGGCGATTTCATGCGCTGGGGCATCATAACGGCCGTGACGTCGGTGCTGGCCTTCGCGCTCGGCCTGCCCTATGGCGCGCTGGGCGTGGCGATTGCCTATG
This sequence comes from Mesorhizobium waitakense, assembly GCF_056431085.1. Classification (NCBI taxonomy): domain Bacteria; kingdom Pseudomonadati; phylum Pseudomonadota; class Alphaproteobacteria; order Hyphomicrobiales; family Phyllobacteriaceae; genus Mesorhizobium; species Mesorhizobium waitakense. Next base: position 34,460 of record NZ_JBWKME010000031.1, read on the forward strand.
CGATCAGCGAGTATCTGAGGACGCCGTTCCTGTGGCTCTATGTCGGCAAGAGCGGTCCGCTGCAGGCGCACCACGTGCTGCGTGCGGCAATGCCGTTCGTGCTTGGCGCCCATCTGGCGCTGGCCGCCATCTGGTTCATGAAGCCGGTGCTGCCGCAGCAGCATGTCATTGGCTTGGCCAGCGGCGCCGTTCTCGCCTATCTGATCACCATCGTCGTCGCCTTGGCATTCGCATCCGGCCGCGAAGCCCTGCGCGAGGCCTTGAAGATGCTGCCGGCAAGGCTGCCCGCAGCAGCACCACGCGAGGCGCAATAGTTTGCGCGACCTCGACAGGTGCGGACATTCACTCCAGGACCAGGTCTGACCCTATGCACTACCGATCGATTTCCGACATGAACGACGCCATCGTCAGGGGCCTGCACCGGCTGCCGCGTGACATCGACCTGGTCGTCGGCGTTCCCAGAAGCGGTGTGCTCGCGGCGACGCTGGTGAGCCTGGCGGCAAACATTCCGATGACCGATCTGGACAGCTTCCTGGCCGGGCGGATCTACACGTCGGGCATCACCAAGCGCCGGGCGGCACTCGACCGCAAGGTCTCCGAAATGCGCAAGGTGCTGGTGATCGACGACAGCGTCGCCGGCGGCAACGCCATGCGCGATGCACGCTCGCGCATCGAGACGGCTGGCATCAAGGCCGATTTCACCTTTGCCGCGGTGTTCGGCCTGCAGCCGCAACATCAGGAAACCGATGTCGTCTTCGAGGTCGTGCCGCATCCGCGCATGTTCCAGTGGAACTTCATGCATCACAAATTCCTGGCGCAATGCTGCGTCGACATCGACGGCGTGCTGTGCCTCGATCCGACCGAAGCCGAAAACGACGATGGCCCGGCCTATGAGAAATTCCTCAGCGAGGCGCGGCCTCTGCATGTTGCGACCCACAAGATCGGCTGGCTGGTCACCAGCCGGCTGGAGAAATATCGCGCGCTGACCGAGGCATGGCTCGCCAAACACGAGATCAAATACGACCAGCTGATCATGCTCGATCTGCCGAGCAAGGCGGAGCGGCAGCGGCTTGGCGCGCATGGCAGTTTCAAGGCCGATTTCTACCGCAAATCCGATGCCATCCTGTTCATCGAAAGCGAGCACGAGCAGGCGCTGAGGATCACCGAACTGTCCGGCAAGCCGGTGCTGTGCGTCGAAACGCATATGGTGAGTTTTCCCGACGCGCTGTCGCTGCCGGCACTTGGCCAGGCGGCCCGCAACCTGCCGGCAAGGCTGCGCCAGATCAACTCGCAAGAGGGCCGCAAAAGCGCCGCCAAGACTCTTGCCCGCGCCCTGCTCGGTGCGCGCGGTTACGAGACGCTGAAGAGCCGGGTCAAACGCCCGGCCTGATCCGCACGACGCCACCAGGCTTGCCGCGAGTTGGTTCCTACGCGGCTGGCGCCGCGAGTCTGGGTTAAGCGGCTTGCCGCGCGCGCTGCTGTATCGCCCTGTCCACGATCGAGAAGAAGGTGATGAACTGGCGATCGGGTTCCAGCTCGGGCCGCCCGGCGAAGCTGCGCGCGAGGCCCGAGACCCGGTCATATTCCTGGTTGTCGTTCCACAGCCGCCTGACGGCCGCGACCCAGTCGGCGAGCGGTGCATCGTAGTCGAGCACCACGCCACCTGAGCCGATCGCCTCGGGCAGGCCGCCACGCCGCGAGCCGACAACCGGGATTCCGCTGCAATGGGCTTCCGACGCGACGCGGCCCCATGCCTCTTCCCATTTGCTGGGAGCAAGCAGGATCTTGGTGCGGCCGTAGACCGTCTTCATGTCGCTGGTGCGGCTCTCCAACACGACATTGCCCAAAGGCGCGATCGTCTGTTCGATCCGCGCCCGATGATCGTCTTCCAGCTTCCAGCTTTCGACGAACAGGAACGGTATCTCGGGGCAGGCGCCGGCGATGCGCACCGCAAGCTCGAAACCCTTTTCCTCATAGGGATTGATCAGCGTGACAAACTGCCCCGTCGTCGGCGTGCTGTAATGCGCCGGATTGATGGTCGGCGGGATCACCGTCGCGTTGATGTCGAACTCGTTCTTGTAGGTGCGCGCGGTGAACTCGGAATTCGCGATGTATAGTGCAGAACGCAGTTCGCGCAGGTTGCCGCCCAGTTCATGGAATTCGACATTGCGGAGATAGACGACCAAAGGCACGCCCTCCGCCTGCAGCGCCTTGCCGATCGGAACCGATTTGTGACACTGGACCACGGCCACGTCCGGCTTCAGCCTGTCGACGGCAAAGGCCGCCGCTTCCCAGGGAAACCAGGCCCGCACCACCGGATAGCCGGGATAGCTGTCGATGACCGCCGGTTGCCGCAACAGCTTCATTTTGGCGCGCGCCTTCAAGCCGAAGACACCATCGCCGAACAGGGCGGCGAGCACAGCGGCTTCATGGCCATGTTCGATCAACTGTTCGGCCAGATGGTGCGTGCTCGACTGAACGCCTCCGCTGAACTCGGGTGGATAGCCGCTGCCACCTGCAAAAAGGACTTTCATGGATCGGGCTCCTTGTCGCATATCGTATTTCGTTCCGAGGCAACCGGCGGCGCCTCGCTTTCGACGTCAGGCAAGCTTCGGCGGCTCCAGATTCGCGAACGGATTGGTACAGGATTGCCAGCCGGTAAACCGGATCGGGTCATTGGGCGAACTGCGCCATGCGTAGTCCGTCAGCATATGGAATTCGGCGATGACCCAGCGATCGAATTGGATCAGATCTTCCCGCTTCTCCTGGGGCAGCAGGCGGCGGACGGCGCCCAATTTGAGCTCCTCGACCAGGGTGACGGCGTCGCCAAGCTTGTCACTGGGAAATATCCACGGATTCCGGTTGCGGAACTCCAGCACGAACTGCTGCAGATGCTCGATGCGGATGTTGAGCCTGCCGAGGTATTTTTCGAGGGTGACGCGCACCAGGTCCTCATCGGAAAACGAGCTCACGGCGGCAAAGGCAACGCCCGTCGACACCACCCCACCGGCCACGATGGCCAAGGCCGAGCGTCTGGAAACTTCGATCATCAGATGCCCTCCTCTCACGCCATGCGGCTCGCCGCCCTCAGGGAGAGGGCCGCGGCGGTCAGGCTCGGGTTGGCGCAGGAACAGCTCGGATAGGTGCTGGTGCCGACGACAACCAGGTTTCTCAACTGGTGATGGATCATGTCGCTGTCGATCACAGAATCGGCCGGACCGGTTCCCATCCTCAGCGTGCCCTGGACGTGCGATTCGGTTGGCCGGATGCCGCGATCGAAGAGCTTTTCGACCGGCAGCGGAGCCAGAAGGTCAGGCAATTTCTCCAGCGCGCGGGCCATGCCCTTGACCGCGTAGTCCGATGGCGCCTTGAAGCTGACGAAGGCGTTGTCGTCTTCGTCGAGGGTGACGAAATTTTCGTGGTCGAGCAGGTTTTCGGTGACCACGACGAGCGGCAGCGCCTGGCGCAGCCGCCCCTTTTCGGCACGCATTCCGTGCTGCCAACGGTTCTCGAAATAGACGAGTGCCGCCGCATGCTCCGATCTGTGCGGGCCGTCATAGAGGCCGAAGTTCAGGCCGGTGGTGATGGTGCTGCCGTCGAAATTGTCGACACCGTCGAGATAGACCTCGAAGTTCCAGCCGTAGGATTCGTGCAGGCCGCGGCCGACGAATTCGCCGCCCAGGCCGGACCGCAGCATGATCGCGGCGCTCTGGATGGCATTGGCACCGAGAATGAAAAGGTCGCCGCTGACCTGGTATTCCTTGCCGTCATGCATGAACGTGACCGAGCGGACCGTGCCGCCGACATGATCGAGCCGCCGCACCTCCGCACCGAGGCAAACCGAAATGTCGGGATGCTCGAAGACATGCATCAAGCCGTTGTTGACGGTGAATTTGGCGTCGACCGGACACAGCCAGCAGCGCAGGTTGGCACAGCACGAGGTGCGCTGCGCGGTCGGCACACGCGCCCGCGCCGTCGGCATGACGAAATGCTGGCCGGGCTGCGCCGCCTTCATCATCCGGTCCGGCGTCGACATGCGATGCGGCGGTTGCGGGAACGGCTTCGAGCGCGGCAGCATCGCCGCCATGTCGGGATCGCCGGAGATCGACATGATGTCTTCAGCGTCACAGTAGAACGGCTCGACGTCGTCATAGCTGATCGGCCAGTCATTGCCGATGCCGTAGGTGCTTTTCAGCCTGAAGTCATTGGGATGGAACCTTGGCGTCTGCGCGAACCAGCAGTTCGTTCCACCCCCCAGTCCAATTGTGTAATTCCACGGCTTGTCGGAATTGGTCTTGTAGGTCGTCTCGTCGTCGATGTCGGTGTTGGCATTCTGCTGGAGCTGCCATTCATGGGTGTTGTGCCGGCCCCATTCGAGCACCAGGACGCGTGCCTTTCGGCGCTTGGCGAACTCATGCAGGAAGAAGGCCGAGCCGAAGCCGGAACCGATCGCGACGAGATCGAAATGATCGCTGGTGATTTGCTCGGGCTTTACGTCCAGCACCATCAGCCACAACTCCTTGCCGCGCCGGGCGCACCCGGCGGATTCCGCTTCCGGCTGTTCGCTCCCGGCCTCATGCCGCCATTCTGCCGATCGAGTGATATTCGATGCCGTGGCGGGCGATGACCTTTGGGTCATAGAGGTTGCGGCCATCGAAGATGATCGGCGTGGTCAGCGCATCCTTCATCGCGTCGAAGGACGGCGCGCGGAAACTCTTCCATTCGGTGGCGATCAGCAGCGCATCGGCGCCGCGCAGCGCGGCTTCCTTGGTGCCGCACAACAACAGGTCGTCGCGCAGCCCGTAGATGTGCTGGCATTCCTGCATCGCCTCGGGGTCATAGGCCTGCACTTTGGCGCCGGCGTTCCACAGCGCCTCCATCAGCGTGCGGGCGGGCGCCTCGCGCATGTCGTCAGTGTTGGGCTTGAAGGCCAGCCCCCACAGCGCAAAGGTCTTGCCCTTGAGATTGCCCTTGAAATAGCGGTTCACCTTGTCGAACAGGACGGATTTCTGTTCGTTGTTGCGCTCCTCGACGGCGCGCAGCAGCTTGGCGTCGAACTTGACGCCTTCGGCGGTCTTGATCAGCGCGCGCACATCCTTGGGGAAGCACGAGCCGCCATAGCCAAGCCCCGGATAGATGAAGTGGTAGCCGATGCGCGGATCGCTGCCGATGCCCTTGCGGACCTCCTCGATGTCGGCGCCGAGCTGTTCGGCCAGGTTGGCCATCTCGTTCATGAAGCTGATCTTGGTCGCCAGCATGCAATTGGCGGCGTATTTGGTGAATTCGGCGCTGCGCACGTCCATCACGATCATCTTCTCGTGGTTGCGGTTGAAGGGAGCGTAGAGCTCGCGCATCACCGCTTCGGTGCCCTCGCTGTCGGTGCCGACGATGATGCGGTCGGGCTTCATGCAATCGGCAACCGCGGAACCCTCCTTGAGGAATTCCGGATTCGAAGCGACGTCGAAGGACAGGTCCTCACGCCCTCTTTTCTTCAGCGTCTCGGCGACCCTGGCCTTCACCTTTTCGCAGGTGCCGACCGGCACGGTCGACTTGCCGACGATGATCTTGGGGGTGTCCATCTCACGACCGATGGTCTCGGCGACCGCCAGCACATATTTGAGATCGGCCGAACCGTCCTCGCCCGGCGGCGTGCCGACCGCGATCATCTGGATTTCGCCGTGCCTGACCGCGGCCGCTGCGTCGGTGGTGAACTTGATGCGGCCAGCGGCATGGTTCTCCTTGACGAGGCTTTCGAGCCCCGGCTCGAAAATCGGAACGAACCCCTGGTTGAGCCGCTCGACCTTGTTGGCGTCGATGTCGACGCACACCACCTGGTGCCCGACTTCGGCAAGCACCGCTGCCTGCACGAGACCGACATAGCCAATTCCAAAGACCGTCAAATTCATTCGATTTCATTCCCATGCAAGGCAGCGGGCCGCTCTCGGCCCGGCCAGTTCAAATCGACTTTCCCAACTACTTTATGCTGCATGCCAGCGATTCTGGAAACTGACAGGGCTCGCCCAAGGCCGTGAACGCAACGCGATCGATCTGCAGCGTGAGCTTGCGGCCTGGATCGGCGAACGCTCCCATCCAACCGGTCATCTTGTCGCTGCCCCAAAGGCTGAAGAATATCTTCTGGGCATGCGTCGGCAATTTCGCCGGATCGGTGATGGTGTTGACCAGCTGGCCGTTGACATACCAGCGCAAGCTATCTTTCTGCCAGACGAAGGCATAGTCGTTGAAGGCCTTGTTGGTGCCGCCCGCCACGTCGACCAGCTTCTCATTGTTGCCCTTGCCGGCGATGTAGGCGTTGACCTGCACCTTGGAGGTGTCCTTGGTCAGGACCTCGAAGTCGATCTCATCCCAGGGCTGCTTGTCGGACGGTCCGATATAGGAGAAGAAAGCCGCATTGAGACCGGAGCCGGTGTCGGTCCTTATCCGCGCCTCATAGGTGCCGTAACCGAACCGCTGCTTGGTCTGGATCTCGCCGCAGGCGTAGTCGCGGTCCTTCAGCTTCTGCTTTTCGAAGCCGAGCGACAGCACGCCGTCGGACAGCGCGACCAGGCCTTTCGACCAGGTGCAGTTTTGATGACTGCCGTTCGACCAACCGTCGGAAACATACCAGCGTGCACGATCGAAGCTGGTGAAATCATCGACGAATGATGGCGACGTCGGAATGTCCTGCGCGTGGGCGGGAGCCGTCACCAAGCTCCCAAGAGCGACGAGCAGCAACGCGCTGATCGCACTCAGCCGCTTGAGGCCGGCTTGTCTGGCCTGGCTTGTGAACGGCGTTCCGCCGGTTGCGATGGTGGACATAGTCTTCGGATTCGAATTCATACCAAACTCACCTTTGTGCTGTGCATCCCCAACCCAAAGTCGACGTTCGAACCACTTCCTGAACGGGCCAACCTTGACCTCCTGCTTGACCCTCCCCTGACCTTGTCCTGCCTCGCATCAAATCTGTTGCAGCAATTGCGAACCTTCACTTTCAACCTCTGCCAGCGCCCGCCGGCCTGGTGTACTCGGCGGCAGCAGTGGCCGAATCGGACGCCGCATTCTCGTCGAAGACCGTATCCAGCGAATGACGGAGTTCTTTCATCATGCCGTTCTGGCGCGACAGCTCCGCGATGCGGCGTTCGCAATTCAGGATCGACGTCGTCAGTGCGCTGACTTCGGACGACCGACGGTCGGAGGTGGAGCCGTTCTCCATCGCTTCGACCAGGAAAGCGGCGTTGGTCGCCTTCGTCCGATAGCGATTCTCCAACCCGGCTCTCTCGGCCTCGATCTCGACCGCGATCTGCTCAAACAGCTTTGCCAGGCGATCAAGGCGTGAACCATCGGTCTGGCGGTCGCGGGCCGGATCCCTGGATCTGAAACCGAATATCGAAGCCATGAACTTAGATTCCTGTCATCGCCGGCCAACGGGCCGGGCTTCTGGCCGATCCCCGCAGCCGGGGCTCAAAAAACTCATACTGCTCTGTCCTGCTCCTCTGAGGGAGAGACATCAGACCAATCCGATCGGGGGCCAGTTCGGCTGGTCGTCCAATTTGCTGCACCGCAACATAGACTGCCATCGTCTGGGCCGCGAGGCAACCACCCAGTTCGTAAACTCATAAATCCGAGCGAAATGGTTTGCGCGATGAGCTTGTCGCCGGCGGGTCAACCCGGGCGAAACGGACAGTTTCACCGCTCCTTGCCGCTGCTTGTGCCTGCCATCAAAAAACGCAATGGCGGCACGTGTTTGTGCCTGGACACGAGGCCGACGCGGCGAAACAGCGCCTCGAGCTTGTCGGACGCCACGCCCTGGACGATGGGGACGAGGTTGGATTGGCTGGCAAATGCGTAGGCCGCTGCCGATGCCAGCCCGTGCTCGGCCTTGACGTCGAGGAAATTGCGCAGCCGGTATTTGTCGCGCACGTGCCGCTCGTGCCGTCTCAGCACCGCTTTCGAGCCTTCCGGCAGACTGTCGATCGCCAGCAGTGCCAGATCGGCATCGGCCAGACGCTTCAGGTCCTGCGTCTTGTGGCGGCCGCTGAGCGAATCGGCGCGGACGATGGCGCCGTAGCCACACGAGCGGATGACCTTGAAGCGCGCCCCGCAGGCGACAGCGCGGGCGTAGAGTTCATAGTCCTCGCCGAGCCGCAGGCTCTCGTCATAGCGCAATCCATGGCGATCGAGGAAGGCGCGGCTGATCACCGGCTTGAGGAAGCCCAGTTCGCCCCTTTGCACGCGGCGCCTGGAAATATTGCCTTCTACGAAGCGCTCGAGATCGAGGAATTCCGGATCCGCGGCAAATTGCGGGGCGACGATTTTCGTCGCGTCGCCGGTTGCATCATCCCTGATGAGCATGATGTTGTCCGCCGCGAAATCCCAGTCGGCGACGGCAAACAGGTTGCGAAACCGGCCTTCGAGGAAAAAATCGTCGGCGTCGAGAATGCTGATGAACGGCGATCTCGAACTGGCGATCGCCGCGTTGCGGGCGTAGGAGGGGCCGCGATTGACATCGAGGCGCATCACCGCAAGCCGGCCGTTGCCGTCGTCGGCGGATCGCGCGACCGCCGCGGTGTCGTCGGTGGAGGCGTCGTCGACGACGACGACCTCCGCCACTTCCGGTTCGCGCAACGCGGACGCGATGGCGACGGTGATTGTCGCCGCCGCGTTCTTGGCCGCGATGATCACGCAGACCTGGGATTTCGTCATGGACATGGATTAGCCTCCCGTACAGGTGATATCGATTTGTGTTCGCCCCGTACCCGTTCGATGCCCGATTGCCACCAGCGCCAGATCTGTGTTCATTCAACGACCGCCCGGCCGTTCAAAGATGCGGCGGCTGATGTCAGCGGACGCCGCCCAACCAGCTTCCGCCAGATAGCGGACCGGCGCGCGACCGCACAGTTCCCACAGCACCGTTCGCCGCTGCGGCCACCGAAGCGACGACAGCCACGGCGCCATGACCATGTTGAGCAGGTCCTCATTGCCGATGCGCGACAGGATGCGCGTAGCACGCTCCGACAGCAGCGTGCCGGCACCGCCGAGCAGTACATCGGCTGCCCGTATACCAAGCAGCAGCGTATCGTCCAGCCCCTGCGCTACCGCGGCATCGAGCACAAGCCGTTGGTGAGCCTCGTCGAGGCGGCCGGCGCTGGCGCGCACGTCACAAACATAACCCGCGCAGGGTTCGCGGTTGAACAGCGCCTTGGCGACGCTGATGCAGGACAAAAGCAGCGTGTCGGCGGGCGAGGTGAACGGCACCGTCGAGCCGGCGATTTCGACCTGTCGCTTTCGCCGCAGAAACCCGTCCGCGTCGCGCGGGCTCGGCGAGCCGGGCTGCTGGAGGCGGTAGTGGAGATCGACCGTGGACGGCCTCGGTCCGTCGCCGCGCGTCATATGCTGTTCGCCAAGGAAGCGAACCCACCAGACGGAGCGCGACTTGCCGGCGACCTCGTAGCCGATCGAGCGCAGCGCATCCCGCGCCTTGAAATACCCGACCGGTGAAACCAGAATGTCGACATCGCCCGAGGGCTTCATGAAATGGTCGTCATAGAGAAGCTGCTGCTGGAACGGACCCTTCAGAAAGACGAAATCGATCCGGCTTTCGCGCAGCACGTCATGGATCGCCATCGAATCCATGATGCAGGACGCGTTCATCGAAACCGTCCTCCTGCGGTAGCTGTCCAGCCAATGGAAAAGCCCAGGCGGTCTGTCACTGACAGGCGCGCGCGACAGGGCCTTGAGGACAAACGTCGCGACCTTGTTCAGCCTGGCGATGTCGGCAACATTAGCACCGCCAGGGCTGGGCATCGATACGTCGCCAGTAGTGGCTCCTGCCCCGGCGAAATACAACCGCAGGCAGGCCCGCACATAGGCAACCTCGTCGGCACAATCGGCGGCGCGCAGTCGTTCATAGGAACCATCCGGCAAGGCCATTTAGCGCACAGTCTCCCCAAAAAGCGATTTGCGCGGCGCGTATGCTGCAAGTGCGAAGCAAGCATCACCAAAAACCTTGATGGCGTAAAGCCTTTCCTTTTGCATCGCAGAAATTTGCAACCTGAGCGTTTACCGACACTTCTGAAAAGTCGGTCAAAACCGCTGTTGAAATACCGCCCCTACCAAGGCGTTTTCAGCTGGCCTCACCATGGATTTGCCGGCTGAGTTCACCCTATTAGGGATGCCTAAAATAAAGGCACTTGGCAAATGTTTTATTCAAGCAAAATCAAATGCTTAAAGAATCGGCATCGACATGGTCGCCAAACATAGGGAATCGGTCTAGAAGACGTCATATTTTAGGCATGACCCACACATAAGGTGCTCGCGCAACCCGTAATTGATTAATGCCTGGTAAATCAGGCTTGACTCATAAATGCTGCCATGCAGCTATTGCGCTGCAGCATGCAAGTGCTGACGGCACTCGACAAGCCGTTTCCAGTCCTTATTGGAGAGTGAAATGGAACAGAATGTTGAAAAGCAAGAATACGAGACGCCAAGCGTGACGGTGCATGGTTCGATCGAAACCATCACCCAGGGCGGCGGCGGCAGCACGGCGATCGACGCGTCTTTCCCCGCGCATACGCCGATCGGCGACCTGACGTTTTCCTGAAGCCTATCGCAATTACTCCAGAGTGATGACGTTGGGTCTCTGGGTTTAAAAAATAAGAGAGTCGGGGGCACTGCCTCCGACTCCCCTTTCATTGCCTGGAACTGCGAAGCGTAGTGTAAGCGAGGTTTTGGGATGAACTGGAAGCAATCCGGCCAGGAGTTGGCCGACCAGGATTTGGCCGACCGATATTCAGCCGACCACGCTCGTGTGAGTGCGACCAAGGATGCCGTGGCTTGCGAGTTCGGCGATGGCCTGGCGCTCCTCAATCTGAAATCCAACATCTATTACAGCCTGAACGGCGTCGGCGCCTTCATCTGGGATTTGATCCAGGAGCCCAGGTCGATCGCGGAGATCCGCAGCGCCGTGCTTGCGCGCTACAACGTCGATCCAGAGCGCTGCCAGGCCGACGTCGAGGCACTGCTGAAGGGCCTGGCCGATAACGGGCTTGCGAGGCTTGATCATGAGGAACTTGTCTAAGCAGGTTCCGCACAAGGCCATGGTTTTGCGGCAGGAACCCGCGACCGAAAGGAGCCCCAGACAGAGAAAGCGCCGGCAAGGCCGGCGAAGCCTGTTTGGGATTCTCTCCCTGAGTGGCTCGGAAATGATCTTCCTCGGCCGCTGCCTGCTGGTGGTCGCGGCGGTTCGGCTGGGGCTGACACTGTTGCCCTACAACCGTGTTCGCAGCCTGGTGACGCGGCTTGATGCGCGACAGTGCGCCAGCATGGGCGAACTGCGGCGCGTCGCCTGGGGGGTTGCCGCGGCGGCCCGTTTCGTTCCCAACGCCACGTGCCTGACCCAGGCGCTTTCGGGTCAATACATGCTTGCTCGACAGGGCAATGCCTCGAAGATACGCATCGGCATCGAACGCGGCTCGGGCGAGCAACTGAAGGCGCATGCCTGGCTGGTCAGCGACAATCATATCGTGCTTGGCGGATCGATCGACGGTTTCGCCCATCTGGTCGACCACGGCAGCCGATGAGCGGCGTGGCCGGAATCCTGCTTCGACAGGGGCACGCGGTAGCGGTCGCGGCGGCCGATATCCAGCAGATGCTGGCGCGCATGCGCCATCGTGGCCCAGATGGAAATTCGTGGTGGCTGGACACCGGCATCGCGCTTGGCCACGCCTGGCTCAACACCACCGATGACGCCGGCCCCGGTCCGCTGACGATGGCCGACGGCAAGCTCGCCATCACCGCCGATTGCCGGCTGGACAACCGCGACGAGCTGCTGGCCAGGCTTGGCATCCGCGACAGATCGGTCGCCGATGCGACCCTGCTGATGCGGGCCTATCTGCGTTGGGGCGAAGCCTGCCCCGTGCATCTGCAAGGCGATTTCGCCTTCGCCATCTGGGATGCCGAGCGGCAGCTGCTGTTTTGCGCGCGCGACCATTTCGGGGTCAAGCCGTTCTACTACCATGCGGCGGATCGGCGTTTTGCCTTTGCCTCCGAGATCGGGCCGATCTTGGGCGTCGAGGGGGTTGGCGGACATGTCAGCGAGCACCAGATCTCGGGGTTTTTGGCCGGGCTTCCCGATGATCCGCAGGCGACACCCTACAGCGACATCTTCAGCTTGCCGGCGCGCCACAGCCTAACCGTCACCGGCCAACAAGTGGTGCTGCGCCGCTACTGGCAGATCGAGCCGTCGCAACGACCGATAGGGTCGGATGTGCCTGAGGAATTCGCCCATCTGTTCTCGCAATCGGTGCGCAATCGCATGCGCGGAACCTCGGCGGTTGGCGCGATGCTGAGCGGCGGCCTCGATTCCTCCTCGATCGCCTGTGTCGCCGGCCTGCAGAACGCCGCCGAGCGCAAGCCGAGGCTGCCCACCTTCTCGCTAATTTTCGAAAAGGGCTCGTCGATGGACGAGCGCCCCTTCATCGATGCCGTGCTGGATCAGCAGAAGGTCGACGGAACGCTGATTCCAGTCGGCAACTATGCGCCATTCGCCGAGTTCGAGCGGGTGCTCGAAGAACAGGAAGGGACGTTCCTGGCGCCGGGCCTGACGCTGACTCGCGGCATCTACCGGACTGCCGGCGCCAAGGGCGTCAAGGTGCTGCTGGACGGCCATGGCGGCGACGAGGTCGTTTCGCAAGGTCATGGCCATCTGCATGAGCTTGCCAATGCCGGCAGATGGATGGATTTGTGGCGTGAGATCCGCAGCGCCTCCGACACCTATGGCGACAGCACGCTGGGCCTGTATTTCCAGTTCCTGACCCTCTACGGACCGGCCTGGCGGATCGCGAAGCTAAGACATTTGGCAAACCGCACCCTGAACAGGATGCGCAGACCGGCGCAGGCGCCGCGCGGCCGCGGCTGGCGCGACCTGATCAATCCCGATCTGGCCAGGCGCACCGAGCTTGTCGACCGATTTCACCGAGCCGGATATATGCCGCCCGGCGTCCAGGCCAGCGACGCCTTGAGCCATCGCTGGATCCTGTCGAATGGCTATGTCCCGCATGCTTTCGAGGTTCTCGACAAGGCCGCGGCCAATTTCGGCGTCGAGCCGCGCTATCCGTTCTGGGACAAGCCGCTGGTCGAGTTCTGCCTCGGCCTGCCCGGTGAGGAAAAGCTCAGCCACGGCTTTGGTCGCTATGTGCTGCGTCGCGCCATGGAAGGCGTGCTGCCGACAGCGGTTCAGTGGCGGCGCGACAAGATCGACTTCACCGCCAATCTCGTCAACGGCATGCTGCGCAACCACCGCGACCTCCTGGAACAGCTGCTGATCTCGGATGCGAGCCGCATCGCGCCCTACGTCAATCTCCCCCAGGTGAGTGCTGCCTATGCGCGGCTGCTGCGCCAGCCCGATCGGGCCGCGCCTTTGGATGTCCAGTATGTCTGGCGATCGGCATCGCTGTCGCTCTGGCTGCGGCAGCTCCAGCACAGCGGGAGACCCGCATGATGCCGCGCAACGAGCCGCTTGCCGCATACAGTGATCATCCCCGCCCGGATGGCCGGACCGCGAGAGAGCGCCGCTTCTACCGCGCCTATGGCCTGACCATCGCGTCCGAGGTGACGTTGCCCGAACTGGAGCCGGCGGCGCCTGGGGCGGCGGACGTCGTGATCGCCGTCGGCCCGATCGACCTGCCAAAACCCAGCTTGGAAGCCGCGACCGAGTTTCGCTTCGAGGCGGACCGGCAATATCTCGCATGGCATGCCGTCGGCGTATTCCTGATCAGCGATGGCTGCCGCGTCGACGTCGAGCCGGCGCCCGGCGTCGACGACATGCTGATCGCGTTTCCGCTGCTGGGTCCGGTGATGGCGCTGCTGCTGCACCGGCGCGGCCTGCTCGTCCTGCACGCCAGTGCCATTGCGGTTGCCGGTACGAGCGCCATCTTCATGGGCGACAAGGGCGCCGGCAAGTCGACGACGGCAAGCGCGATGATCCGGGCCGGACATGAACTGCTTACCGATGACGTGGTGGCGCTGGACCTCGCCAATCCGGGTCAGCCGATGATCGTTCCGGGTTTTCCGCAGATCAAGCTGGCAGCCGACGCCGCGGCGGCGATCTCGCTCGGAGAAGCCGAGGTGCGACCGCAAGTGCATCTGGCAATCGACAAGATGCAGCATCGCCTGAATGGTGCCTTTTCCGCCAACAGGGTGCCTGCGACCAGGATCTATATCCTCGAGCGCGGCGAAAAGGCCGCCATCACGCCGTTGCCCGGCATCGCCGCCCTGCCGGCCATCATCAAATTCTCCTATGTGACGCGGTTCGGCCGCGCGGCCCTGCCCAGCGATCTTGCAGAAGTGCATCTTCGCCAATGCGCGCGGCTGGCTGACCATGTCGGCGTTCGCCGCCTCGAAGTCCCGACGGGCCTCGACAGGATCGGTGAGGCCGTGGACCTGATCGAAAGGGATCTGGCGGCCGGGGATCTGACACCAGGTCGTTGGCGGCCGTGAGCGCAATTATGTCGAAGTCCTCAATCCTTCGCCTGTCGCTGTTTCGAGACGTTGCCGCATTCGGCGCCGCCATTGCCCAGATCGGCGGCCGGCGAACCTGGACGGCGCTGCTCTTCCTGATCCTCGGCAGCCTGACCGAAGGTATCTCCATCCTGCTGCTGGTGCCGCTGCTGCATCTGGTCGGACGCCCCGACCAGGATTTTGCGGTCAAGCTGCCGAACAATGATTTCGTACGCTGGCTGGTGCCGGACGGAACGCTGCAACTGACGACCGTGCTTTGCCTGCTGGTCGGGCTTGTTGCCGTGCAGGCGGCGTTCAACCGCTTCAAGTCGGTCTACATGGCCAAACTGCTGTTCGATTTCATCAACCGCGTGCGCATGAATCTGTTCGAGAGCATCGGCAAGGCACGCTGGGGCGTCTTCACGCGCATGCGCAGTTCCGATCTCGACCATGCCCTGACCGGCGATATCGACCGCGTCCAGGGGGCTGCCTTCTCGCTGTTGATGCTGGTGCAGATCGCCGTGCTGCTGGCCGGCTATCTGCTGGTTTCAGTGTTCATCTCGCCGGTGATGACGCTGTTTGCGGTCATTATCGGCATCGTGATGTTCGTGGCCCTGCAGCCGTTTCGATCGCGGGCCACCGCCTTTGGCCGGGTTCTGACCGCCAATCGCCAGGATCAGTACCGGACGGTTTCGGAATTCCTCGGCGGCATCAAGGTGGCCAAGAGCCTGAATGTCGAGGCGACCTATTTCGCACAGTTGCAAGCGACGCTCGAGAAGATGAAGGCCGACAATGTCGACTATGTGCGCAACAGCACGATCGGCACCGCGGTGTTCCAGGTGGCGAGCGTCGTTGGCTTGAGCCTGTTCATCTATGTGGCGCTGGTCCGCTTCAACCTGTCGCTGGCCGAGATCGTCGTCCTGCTGCTGGTTTTCATGCGCATCGCGCCGCGCTTCATGGACATGCAGACGCAGGCCCAGCAGGTCTTGATCAATCTGCCCGCCTATACGGCGATGCGCGGCATGCAGGCGCGTTTCGACGCCGAACGCGAGCCGGGCGATGCAGAAGCCGGTGAAGGCGGCAAGCTGTCGCTGGCAACCGGCCTCAACATCAGGGACGTCTGCTTCGGCTATGGCGACGACCCCGCCAAGATGGTCGTCAGGGACATCACCTTCGGCCTGCCGGCCGGCAAGGTCACCGCGCTGATCGGCCCCTCCGGCTCGGGCAAGAGCACGATCGCCGACATGCTGCTCGGCCTGCTCGAGCCGACCGCCGGCACGATGCTCGTCGATGGCGTCGAGATCGATGCCGGCAACCGCCGCCGCTGGCGCGATCAGGTGGCCTATGTGCCGCAGGACGTGTTCCTGCTGCATGACACGATTGCGGCGAACCTGCGCCTTGCCGCGCCGCAAGCCAGCGATGACGATCTGTGGGCCGCGCTGCGCTCGGCGCACGCCGGCGAATTCGTCGAACGGCTCGACATCAGGCTCGAGACGGTGGTTGGCGACCGCGGTGTGCGGCTTTCGGGCGGCGAACGCCAGCGCATTGCGCTTGCGCGCGCGCTGCTGCGCAAGCCGTCCCTGCTCATCCTGGACGAGGCCACCAGCGCGCTCGACTGGCAGAACCAGTCGCTGATCGCCCAGTCGATTGACGGATTGCGCGGCACCATGACGATCCTGACCATCGCGCACCGGCCGTCAATGATCGCCTTCGCCGACTGGGTGGTGGCGATGGAAAACGGCCGGGTCGTCGAAGTCGGGCAATATCAGCGGCTGAAGGAAAAAGCCGGCAGCCGATTGTCGCGGATGCTTTTGGGCGAACAGTCCGAGAGCCAGCCCGCTAACGTTGCGTGAGGGCCGGCAGGCTTCTGGTTAGTGCAGGCTTCGCCTGGCGCTGCCCAGCTTCTCGCCTTCGGCCACCTCGGGCGCACTCAGCTTTCTCTCCGCGTCGCGAGCCATGTCGGCCGGCGTCGGCGGGCTTCTGGCGATCATGGCATAGACGAGCACGAAGTAGCCCGCCTGAATGATAATTGCGCAGATGATGACGCGGATCAGCGTCGTACCGATCGAAGCGCCGCCTAGCCAGGACCAGGCAACGACGATTGAAAGAGCGAAAATCATCCCGACGATGAATTTTGGAAATGCCATACCCAACAGCCCATAAACCGGCTCGGGTCTATATAACGATTGCCCCACCCGAGCGCCGTCCCTTGTCATGCGGGCTTGTTAAGGTCGCCCGCTCTCGGCCGGTTGCTTCCGGCCTTTTCTACCTGTCGCCACTCTGACAGGTATAATTTTCAATTCTATTAAGGCGAGCAGTAGGCGGCAAGGGCAACTCCGGATATTTTTGATTGAGCTTTTGCGATCGATTCGGCCATGCTGCAATGCACGCAAAGGGATTTGAAGCGACCTCGAATGGTCGCCATTCTTGAGTAAAAGAAACGATATTAAGTAGTATTTTACGGGATTTGCCTTGAGTATCGAGCTCTGCTAAAGCACTATTGTGCTCCGTGCCTTACCCCATAGGACAGCCCGCCTAAGAACCGCCCCAAAAAGGCCCTTATTTTTCGGGGTTTGCCCATTTATTGTCACAAATGTGCTAAATATCCCGAAATTTGTGCATGGCTAGCTTATTATTTAGTCAATTCATGACGCGACTATTTCAACCGGTTGGTAAATTGTGTGTTGCGCTGCAACATTTTTTTGGTATCTTGCGGCGAACCATTCGTTCACGCATGGAGTTTACGGCATGAGGGACGTTGCCAAGTCGGCCACAGCGGGCTTTTCGCAGGTCGACATCGATTTTCCGCCGCCGATCGGCGGCCTGCTCAAACGCAGCTTCGATATCACCGGATCACTGATTGGCTTGATCGCTCTCAGCCCGCTGTTTGTTATGATCGCTCTGCTCGTCAAACTTTCCGACGGCGGATCGATTTTCTACGGCCACAGGCGAATCGGACGCGGGGGACGGATTTTTCCGTGCCTGAAGTTCCGCACCATGGTTCCCGATGGCGACAAGGTGCTGGCCGCTTATCTCGCAACCAACCCGGACGCCAACGCGGAATGGGTGGCGACCCGCAAGCTGAAGAACGATCCGCGCGTCACCCGCGTCGGAGCGGTCTTGAGGAAACTCAGCCTCGATGAGCTGCCGCAGATCATCAACATCCTGCAGGGCGACATGAGCCTTGTCGGGCCGCGTCCGGTCGTGCGCGACGAGCTCGAGATCTATGGCACCTCCGCCGTCTACTATCTGAAATCCCGCCCGGGCCTGACCGGCCTGTGGCAGGTGAGCGGTCGCAACGACGTCTCCTATGACAGCCGCGTCGCCTTCGATCGCCACTATGTCGAGAACTGGTCGCTGTTCGAGGACGTTCGCATCATCATCAAGACAGTCCCCGCTGTCTGGATGTCACGCGGCTCTTACTGACCGCCGCGATGCCAGGCTTTCGCGGCAAGCATCATCGGGCGATGGGGCTAAAGCGGATCGGAACGTTCAGTTGAAAACAGATATGTTTGAAGCCCTTCGCAGCGGCCCGGTTTCCGGCCGGCTGCGGCGGGCGCGTTTGATGGCCACATGCGTTGCCATGTCGCTGGTCATCCCCCACATCGCCGCGGCCGACGAATACCGTCTCGGATCGCAGGACAAGCTCACCATCCGCGTTGCCGAATGGCAGACGGTCGAAGGCACATTCCGTGACTGGTCGGCGGTGAATGGCGAGTACACGGTTGGCTCTTCCGGCACGTTGTCGGTGCCGTTCGCCGGCGAGCTTCCGGCATCCGGCAAGACCACGTCCGAAATCGCAGCGGCGATCGGCCAGGCATTGCAGCGCAAGCTCGCTCTGTCGGACAAGCCCGAAGCCTCTGTCGAAATGGCGCAGTACCGGCCATTTTACATTTCGGGCGAAGTCCAGAACCCCGGCCAATTTCCCTATGTGCCCGAGCTGACGGTGCTGAAGGCCATCAGTGTCGCCGGTGGCATCAGGCGAAACGCCGACTATGGCCCGCAGCTCGGCAAGGACCTGGTCACCGCCAAGGGCAATTTCGATATCTCTGACGACCAGCGCATTCGGCTGCTCGTCAAGCGCGCCCGCATCGACGCCGATATGGCCGGCAAGGCGAGTTTCGAGGTGCCGAAGGAGGCCGAGGGCGATCCGCGGTTGCCAGCCATCGTCGCAGACGAGATGACGATCCTGACGTCCGACCAGAAGGCGCTGAAGCTGAAGCTTGAGGCGCTCAGCGATCTGAAGGGGGTTCTGCAGTCCGAAATCGAGTCGCTGCAGAAGAAGATCGTCAACCAGCAGCAGCAGGTCGACCTGGCCCAGCAGCAGCTCACCAGCATCGGCCCGCTGGCCCAGAAAGGCCTGATCGCTAACGCCCGGCTGCTCGATTCGCGGCAGTCCGTCGCCGACCTGCAGGGCAAGATCCTGGACTACGAAACGGCCATCCTCACCGCCAAGCAGGCGATCAGCAAGGCGACGCAGGACGCCATCGATGCCCAGAACACCTTGAGTTCAAATCTCGCCACCGACCGGCAGCAGACCGAAGCCGACCTCAACGAGGCCGCGCTCAAGGTGAATATGCAGAAAGGCCTGATGGCCCAGGCCAGCGATCCCTCGATGAGAGTCGCCAGCGACACCGACCAGCAATCCAGCCTGCTCTACGCATTGGTGCGGGTCGTCGACGGCAAGAGCAGCGAAATCTCGGCGAAGGAAGATACGCCGGTGCTGCCTGGCGACGTGATCAAGGTCAAGCTGGCGCCGCTGACCAGCCAGTAGACCCCTAGAGTATCCGTGTTGGTCAAGGAAGGGATTGGGTCCAAATTCGACCGTCC
>NZ_JBWKME010000032.1:0-1194 GCF_056431085.1 Mesorhizobium waitakense
CAAGGCCGTGGCGCGGATCCGTGACGGTTAAATGAGATACCACCCCGTCGAGAATGGCGGCACCCTGTAATGTTGGGTGACGCCAAGATGACGACAGCGCTGCTCGACCGTCTCACCCATCATTGCGAGATCATCGAGACCGGAAACGAATCCTGGCGGTTCAAGAACTGCGCCTGATCACCCTTCCGAAGCTCCCAAGCACCTTCCGCGTTCGCCCGGGCTGCGCAACCCCGACCAGCTCCGCCCGGCGAACGCTGCTACCGTAACTTACGCTTCCACCCTTGTTCTCTTTCGCCGAAGGGTCAACTGTCCACAAGTGGACATTGCCAAGTGGACAGCGGGACGTTGTCGCCGATTTTTTCTGATTTGCGAGATCGAGGTCTACCGGAATCAACCCAGAAACGGCGAAGCACAATGAAACAGATACAAGCGTTTCCTATCGCGATCATCGATGAAGACTACGAAGGAAAGTCCGCTGCCGGACGTGGCATGCAACAGCTGGCGGCTGCCATAGAAAAAGAAGGGTTCCGTACTGTTACCGGAATTAGCTACAAGGACGCGCAACGGCTCGTCAATGTATTCAATAACGAATCCTGCTGGCTGATCTCCGTCGATGGATCGGAGGATGCTTCCACACGGTGGGCGGTCCTCGAGGAGGTGCTTGCGGCCAAACGCAGCCGCAATGAGCGGCTGCCGATCTTCCTGTTCGGCGACGAACTTACGGCGGAAATGGTCCCGACAAGCGTGCTCAAGCATGCGAACGCATTCATGCGCCTGTTCGAGGATTCTTCCGAGTTTATGGCGAGAGCCATCGTCCGAGCAGCACAGCTTTATCTCGAGCGACTTCCCCCGCCGATGTTCAAGGCGCTCATGGATTACACGTACCACTCCAGCTACTCCTGGCACACACCGGGACATGGTGGCGGAGTC
Source organism: Mesorhizobium waitakense (assembly GCF_056431085.1). NCBI lineage: Bacteria > Pseudomonadati > Pseudomonadota > Alphaproteobacteria > Hyphomicrobiales > Phyllobacteriaceae > Mesorhizobium > Mesorhizobium waitakense. Next base: position 931 of record NZ_JBWKME010000032.1, read on the forward strand.
GCATTCCGAAAGAGCCCGGTAGGCCAGCTCTTCTATGAGTTCTTCGGCGAGAACACCTTGCGGTCTGACGTATCAGTGTCGGTGGGCAACCTTGGCTCATTGCTTGATCACACTGGTCCCATTGCCGCGGGGGAGCGCAACGCAGCCCGCATTTTCGGCTCGGACGAAACCCTGTTCGTAGTCGGTGGCACCTCAACCGCAAACAAGATCGTCTGGCACGGGACAGTGAGCCGGGGCGACCTTGTCCTGTGCGACCGAAATTGT
>NZ_JBWKME010000033.1:0-1986 GCF_056431085.1 Mesorhizobium waitakense
CGACGTCGCTGCCTGTATCAGTAGCGCGTCGTCCGCATACGTAGCCGAGTGTGTCTCTCGACACCGGCCGCCTCGTGACCCGGCCCGATCATAGTTCGACACCCCTTTGGGACGGGAAGGTCCTGCTGGCCCATGACGGAAGTATTCTGGCCAATCCGGGGACAGGAACCTTGCAGGGTGCCGTTGCCAGTCCCTGATCGAGAGGATTCGTGATGCAATATCGAAATTGCATGAGACGAGCAGGCGATACCAGTTTCACTCCTTCGCAAGTGGCGCGCACATGACAGTTCTGGTCCTCCTCAATGCAAGCGCCGGCACAATCCAGCGCGCTGACTACGATGTCGAAGCATTCGTCCGAAGCGGGCTTCAGGCGCGCGGATTGGAAGCCGAGGTGCGAATGGCGGGCGGGAGCCAGATCGCGGAGATGGCCCACAGCTTCGTCTGGGCGAAATCACCCGGCGACAAACCAAGGACGCTTGTGATCGGCGGCGGCGATGGCACCCTCGGTTGCGCGGCTTCGGCGGTCGCGGGAACGGATGTCGTCCTGGGCGTTCTTCCGCTCGGTACCCTCAATCATTTCGCCAGGGATCTTGGTTTGTCGAATGATCTGGGGGCGGCCATGGATACAATCACCGCGGACCATGTGAAACAGACCGACGTTGCGGAGGTGAACGGCCGGGTCTTCCTCAACAACTCATCCATCGGCATCTATCCGTTTCTTGTCGCCGAACGGACCGCCGAGCAGAAGCGGCTGGGGGTCGGAAAGCTTGCCGCGCTCGGCCCGGCGCTTATCCGCACGCTCAAGGTTTCATCGTGGAAGAGGGTCAGGATTTCTATCGGCAACGAGCGAAGCCAGAAGACGCTTTGTGTGTTCGTTGGCAACAATTTCTACGATCTGCGCGAGCTCGGCCACCGCGGCAGTCTTACGTCCGGTGAGCTGTGCGCCTACGTCGTGAAGGCGCAGTCCTGGCTGGGGCTCGCGCTGCTGCCGTTCAAGGCCGCGCTCGGGCTGATCGACCCAGTCCGCGATGTCGAACTCTTCCGGGTTCAAAGTCTGGAGGTCAAAGCGCGCCGACGACACCTGCGCATTGCGATGGACGGCGAGACCGTCGAGGCAATACCACCGTTGCATTATCGGATACGGCCGCGGTCATTGCACGTTCTCGCGCCGCCATGAAAAACGCCGCACCTCTTTGACGAATTGAAGCGTGCCGACAGCCGCCCTCCTGTCCTGAAAATCGAGCCTGGAGCCAATTCGGACTTTAATCTGATGGAACATAGCAACCCAAAAATGATGCGGCATCTGGGGTTAGGCTTGCTGGCGACAGCCCTGCTAGTGGCATTGATCACATCGGAGCGGATCCAGACGTGGGCGGGCAGGGGCACCGTCTCACTCGGCGTCGACAAGCTGCAATCTCGTCGCGATGTACTTAGCCCACTTGCGCCAACGCGGACAGATGAACATTGACCCGCCAAGCGCCGTTTTCGGTCGACGTAGGCGCGGGACCGGCACCCCGACAGCGACCACACCCATTTCAATGAAGGCGATTGGTGGGGTCTCGGATCGGTCACCCGATCTCCGTTCCCGGGTTTGCTTCATCCAGATGTGCAAGTGGTTCGCGTTCATGTCGTGACGCCGCGCGACAACCGCCACCGGATCACCGGACTCCTGCACCTCGCGCATGATCGCCAGCTTCTGCTCGACCGTCCAGGAGCGGCGCGTCCGCTGTCGGCCCGCATCCGTCGGCAGCGGCAGAGCCGCCGGCGTGCTCGCTCAATCACAGGAATGTGAACGAGGCGCGCATGTGTATGGCAGAATACTCGGTCGCCGAAGTCCTGCGGCTCAGCGCCGTCGGCATCAGCGGAGGGACTGCGACGAAATGAATGAGCCGGTTACGCCAAAGTTACATGGAAGGAGACACCCTCATTTTGCTCGTAACCGGGGCAGATTTCCGGGCGATCAGGCTGGAGCGGCTTGGCTGACGA
>NZ_JBWKME010000034.1:0-12537 GCF_056431085.1 Mesorhizobium waitakense
GAAGCCCTTCCAGGCACACCGCTCGTTATGCAGCGTCAGCCATAACAGCGCAAGAACGGCATCGTCGATCTTGTCCTCATCGATCTCCATGAACCGACGCTACCACGCGCGGCGCCCAAAATCCCGCGGCCCTGCTCGGATGGATACACAACAGCACCAAGGGAATGGGGAAGACGGGTCCTATTAAGGGTGAATGGGAGGATAAGCTGACCCGCTTCCTTTCACGTCTGGAAGCCAAATTAGATGATCGACGCTACGGATTCATGTTCGCGCCCTCAGAAGCAGCCTCTAGTTACGACTGGCTTGCAAAACAGGCGCTGAAGCTTCTGAGTGCCGGAGATGGATCTGGAATCAAGATCATCGACTTTTCGGAGGTACCTGCGGATGTGCTACCTGTCGTAACTGGCACGCTCGCTCGGCTCCTGTATGATGTCCAGTTCTGGATGGGTGGGAAAGCGCGCACGCCAGTCACCCTGCTTTGCGACGAGGCGCATCTGTACCTTCCTGTTCGCGACGATGCCGATGCCGTGCAACGGCAGGCGCTGGGTTCTTTCGAGCGCATCGCAAAGGAGGGACGAAAGTACGGCTTCTCTCTGCTGGTGGTGAGCCAGCGACCCTCGGACGTAAGTCGAACGATCCTCAGTCAGTGCAACAATTTTCTTGCGTTGCGGCTTACCAATGAGACTGACCAAGGTGTGATCAAGCGTCTCATGCCGGATTCGTTAGCTGGCCTCACGAGCATCCTTCCCTTGCTTGACGTAGGGGAGGCGCTTTTGCTCGGGGACGCAGTACTGTTACCCACCCGAATTCGGCTTGATGTTCCAAAGATCAGGCCGGACAGCGCGACGCGCGATTTCTGGACCGAATGGGGGCTCGGTTAGGCCAGATGTCGCTGCGATAACAGCAGCGGTGGAATGCCTACGCAGCCAATCACGCAGAGAATGAACTTGGGGTAACACTCCCACCTCCGCGTCCGGCAACTATAGAGGCGCAGGTAGTGAACGCAATCGCACCGCCATGTAAGGACCCCCAATTTCCGCGTGTCCATTTACCGTTCTTGAAGGGCATCATGCATAGGGATACGAGAAGGAGAACATTGCATCGATGGACCAGACCAAGCAGACAGACGAATTCGCCGCCGCTCTGAAACGATTGAGCGACAGGGCCAGCGAACTTAAGTTCGCGTCCTTTTTCCCGGCCGCAACCTTCACGCCGAAGAAGCAGGAAGCCGAGGCGATGAAGGTTGGCTATGAGCTCATCCAGCTTGTCGAAGCTGCCGACGCGGCCGGACGGCCCGAGATTTCCGCCAAGGCCCTCAAGTCCGCGAAGGTGGTGCGCGACATGTCCTTGAAAGCGAGAGCGCAGATGCCGAAGCGCAAGCGGAAGACATCTGCCTAGTCATCAATGAAGGGGCAAACCAGAGCTGGCGCTCGCGCCGCCTAGTTGCCGTAGGCAAGCGAACCAAGGACGGGCTCGGCGTTTTTGCCGAGAATGCCGCCCTTTCTCCCGCAGCCGAGACCTGGTCCATAAGGCGGGCAAACAACCGGAGAACGGGAATGAGGAAACTTGCAGCGCCGATCAAAGACCTGCCCAGAACCCTCAAGCGCCTGCAGGAGAGGGGGGCTTCTCTTGCCACGGTGGCCTTACTCGTCCCCGATCCTGCTTGGACTCTGGATGAGTTGGAGGCCGCCGGGGCGGAGGTCGGTCGTAAGCTGATGGAAGTGATGGCCGCTGCGGAGGGTGGGGGAAGGTTCGACATCGCGAAGGAGGCCAGGGACTCCGCCGACCTGATGCAAGCCATGATTGATCGGGTGCAACCGCGGCTAACGGCTTTCCGACCCTTGTGAATGACCCACAACACTGGTACAGAGAGCGCCTTCAGCGGCGGCTGAAACCCTTGATTCCCAAGGCTCGCAGGGGCGTTTGAGCGGAGTTCCGCCGTTTATCCGGCAGAACGGGACTGTCGAGCCTTCATCCTTTCTTGGTCGTGGTTTGGCCGTATGCGTACGCTGAAGGCCGCGGAATGAGGCGTCGCGTGGGACAGTAGTGGTCGTTATGGTGGTGCGATCAATTCAGGCTGCGGCGGTCTGCCGACCGACCGGTTTCTCGGCGTCGCGCAGCTTTTTCCATTCCCAGGGCAGCAGTTCGTGCAGGCGGGAACTTGGCAGATCGGAGATGCGTGCGAGGACGTCGGCGAGCCAGGCTTTTGGGTCGACATCGTTCAGGCGGCAGGTGGTGATGGATGTCAGCATGACGGCAGCCCGGTCGGCGCCGCGCTGGCTCCCGGCAAATGTCCCGCCCGCCTTCCCAGGGCCACACCTCTCAATGCCCTTTCTGCAGCATTGTTGGTCAGGCAGATTCTGCCTTCATCGATGAAGCGGGCAAAGTCGTCCAGCGCGAGAGCATGTAGTTGATCGGCTTGAGGACATCGGAAGAGCGCGAGAAGGTATCGCGCTCGCGGAGCAACCACTCGTGCATGTCATCGAAGAGTGGCTTACTCTTTTCCTGCCGCACGGCACGCCGCTCAGGGGCTGTCTTGCCGTTGATGTCGCGCTCGATGTCGAAGAGCGCGTCGATGCGCTTGACCGCCTCCAGCGCCGTCGGGGAGATCGGTTTGCCATTCCTCCTGCCCTCGCGGGCATTTTTCTCGACGTCGGCCAGTTCGAAGAATCCCCTGCGCGCATGCGCAAAACAGAATGCGGGCGTGATCGGCAGCTCTTTCCGCTTCGGATCGAAGAGCGGATTGAAGCCGCTATAACAGTCGACCTGCAGAATGCCCCCGAAGCGGGCCAGATGTTTTTGTGGGTGCTCACCTCGTCGGTCGCTCGAAGCGTAATAGACCGCCGCCGGCGGCGCGGCGCCACCGAACGGCTGATCGTGGCGCACATACGTCCAGATACGGCCCGTCTTGCATTTGCTCTTTGCCAGGACACGGATGGTCGTGTCGTCACCATGAAGGCGCTCGGCCGCGAACACATGAGCCTCGATCAGCTTGAAGACCGGCATGAGGGCAAAGGTTCCATGACCAACCTGATCGGCCAGCGTCGAGATCGGCATGTCGATCCCCTCGCACTTGAAGCGCGTGCTCTGCCGGTTGAGTGGGATGTGCATGCCGAACTTGTCGAAGAGGATGGTCGCCAGCAACTGCGGGCCGGTGAAGCCGCGCGGCGTGACATGGAATGGCGCCGGCGGCTGGGTGATCGCCTCACAATCCCGGCACGTAAACTTCTCCCGGACCGTTTCAATGACCTTGAAGCGGCGCGGGATCTCCTCCAGCGTCTTGTTCACGTCCTCGCCCAGCTTGGACAGCCGGGATCCGCCGCAGCAGGCGCAGGCAGTCGGAGGATCGATGACGACGCGCTCGTGTTCGATGTCATCCGGCCATGGCTTGCGCACCGGTCGCTTGCGGATGAACGGGCGGACCTTCTGCGTCCTCGCCGCCGCGGCCTGCGCGGCAAGCTCATCCTCGGTCGCCGAGGTGACGAGCTCTTCGAGCTCCAATTCCAACTGCTCGATCAGCCGCGCCGTACGCTCGGAGCGCTGCCCGTACAGTTCGCGTTTCAGCTTTTCGATGCGCAGCTCAAGATGCGCGATCAGCGCCTCGTTGTCGGACAGCATAGCCTGTGCGTTGGCGGCTTCGGCCTGCCAGTTGGCAGCATCCGCGACGGCCACATCGCGTTCAGCCAGCAGCGCCTCACGCTCGGCTAGCAGCGCCACGTAGGCGCTGGCAAGATCCGAGGGAAGATCAACCGGCTTCGAAGTCATGCGCCGATTGAATCACATTTCATTGTATTTTCAACTCAAAAATGCTACCCAACCCGAGTTGGACGCCACGTTTCCTGAGGATTGCGCCAGTCTATCCCAGACAGGAGATAACTCAGCTGTGCAGGAGATACTGTCACAACTCCGCCCTCAACTGTCGGCCAGATGAAGCGGCCGCGCTCGAGCCTTTTTGTGAACAGGCATGCTCCTTGGCCATCATGCCAGATGACCTTCAACAAATTTCCGCGTTTCCCCCTGAAGCAAAACAGGTTCCCCCCAAGGGGATTATGTTTGAGGACCTCCTGCACCCGTAGCGCCAACGATGGAAAGCCACATCTCATATCGGTGTAGCCTGTCGCCAACCACACACGCACGCCTTCTGTCGGGATCATCGCAGCATTTCCAGGCCCTGCAAGATCCGCAGCAGGACACTGACGTCGACAGTGCGGTCAACGATCACACGCCGGCCGTTGGCCCCGACGATTTCCATCCGGCCACCGGTAGACACCGCTTGGCAGCTCGCAGCCGGCACTTCGGAGTGCGATCGCACAGGACCCGGCTCTTCCGGCTCTACATCGTGCACGCTGTGACCGACCACACCCATTTCAATGAAGGCGATTGGTGGGGTCTCGGATCGGTCACCCGATCTCCGTTCCCGGGTTTGCTTCATCCAGATGTGCAAGTGGTTCGCGTTCATGTCGTGACGCCGCGCGACAACCGCTACCGGATCACCGGACTCCTGCACCTCGCGCATGATCGCCAGCTTCTGCTCGACCGTCCAGGAGCGGCGCGTCCGCTGTCGGCCCGCATCCGTCGGCAGCGGCAGAGCCGCGGGCGTGCTCGCTTCCACCCTCGACGGCTGTTCCATAGCCAGATACTTCATTGCCAAGCGTCCACTTAATCTAAGCGGACACTACCGCCACAAGGTACGCGTCAGTAGGCGGCCTTTAGCGTATGCGTACGTTTGGCCAGCGAAACGACCCTCGTAACCGCGAACGGGGGTACCAAGGGTCTGCTCGAAAATGAGCGCTCACTGGCAGCCATCACCGGCAGTTGCGAATGCTTTACGAATTTCGGTGTGATCTTACCGCGTGAGCATGGCGGAAATGCCATGGCGGACGAAGGGGAGATATTGGGCAAAGCGAAGCCCGACATGTCTTGCAACCCGTGCCGCTGGGTACTCGCCTGAGTATAGTCCGATAAGGATATTCGTGGCATGATAGATCGGTGCCGCCGATAGGCGCAGGCAGCTTTCGTATTTGTGAAGCAAATCGGGATCGGCAATGTCGCGACGGTCGCGACATGCTGTCAGGATTCCATTTGCGAGTTGCTTCTGCCCGCTGAGGCCGATGTTGAAGCCATGCGCGGTCACTGGGTGCATGCCGATGGCGGCATCGCCAACAAGTGCGGCGCTTGGAGCGCAGAACTTGTGCGCCCACGTCGTGACCAGCGCATAGCTGTGGCGGGTGCTTGCCAGGCTCATTTTTCCGAGGCGCCCTCGACACCGGTCCGTCAATTCTTTCAGGAATAAATCGTCGTCGAAAGCAATCAGTCTGTCGGCCTGGTTTGAGGGCAAGGTGAGAAGCAGCGACGACACGCCTTGGGTGAGCGGCAACATCGCTATCGTCTGATGGTGATCGAACCATTCGACTGCGATCTGGTGATGGAGGCGCTCGTGCCTCACCCGGCAAATCAGCATCGATTTGCCGAGCTGGTTGATATCGGCGCCGATGCCGAGCAGGTCGCGCATGGCGGACAAACGCGAATCCGCTGCAACGAGAAGCCGAGCGGTCAATTGCCTGCCGTCAGAGAGCGTTATGACCGCACCTTCGTGGCTGTTTGTTGCATGGACGACCGCGTGGCCGCACAGCAGTTGGGCATGATCCTGCAAGCGTATGATCTTGAACAGGGCGTCGCGGATCCGACAATTTGGCACCAGAATCCCGAGCGGCTGGCGAGATCGGCTGGGCGAATCGAAGCGCAGCGTGAAGGGGCTCGAACCATTGAGCACGCGCGCGCCTTGAAGGGGTGATTTGTCCGAAGCGGGGATGGCATCCCAGGCGCCGAGCTCGCGAAGGATTGCAATCGAAGCGTTGGTCAGCGCGATCTCGCGACCGTCGAAAGCCGGATTGGCCAGCCTTTCCAGGGGCTGCTGTTCGATGACGGCCACCTTGAGTTGGCTCCGGGCAAGCGATGCGGTGAAGGAAAGCCCGACCGGCCCGGCTCCGATGACAACGATGTCAAACGTCTCGTGGGAGCCAGCCATCAGCATGCCGCGATCGCGTCGGCCGTCCCGGCGAGATGCTGCCTGGCGAGAGCCGCAAGCGCGGCTCGATTGAGCTGCTTTTCCAATGCCCGCCCCAGCCATTTGGTCAAAATGCCAAGTCTGCGGATGTGGTAGGCTGAGCCTTGGCCGTCGCGCGCGCATCTGCAATGGCGCGTTGCAGTCTGACAAGGTCGACCACCCCGGGGATCACTTCGTCGCCGACCACCAACGCCGGCGTGCCGGTGATATGCAGACCGCTGGCGAGCGCGCGATTGCGCGCGATGGCGTCTGCGATCGCCGGATCCTCCATGTCCCGCTTGAGCTGATCAACGTCTAGGCCCACGCGGCCTGCGATGGTCAAGGTGGTTCTTTTGTTGACCACACCGGGAAAATTCATAAGGGCGAGGTGGAACGCCTCATATTTTTGCTGTTGGCGGGAGGCGAGCGCCGCCACCGCGGCGAATTCGGAATTCGATCCCAGGATCGGGAACTCCTTGAACACAAGCTTCACATTGGCATCGTCCCTGATGGCTTGCTGGATATTGAGGCCTGCCGCCCGGCAAGGCAGACAGTTGTAGTCGAAGAAAGAGACCAGAGCGACCTCGGCTTCGGGATTGCCGGCGATTGGCGAAGCGAGGTCGTTGAGGAGTGCGTCGCGCCGCTTGAGAATGAGGATGCGCAGCTCTGCTGCGAGCTGGCGATGGTCTCCCAGCAGGCGCAGGTCATCTGGATATTGCTTTAGCGCCGCCAGCGCCGAAAGAAGCAGAGCGACCAAAATAGCGATCGCAGTGACGAGGGCGGTACTTTGCTTAAACATGCGGCGGGCTCCAATCAGCGGTGAACGGTCGGGCAGCAACGGCTGGCCTTTTGGCGCAAAGCGGTCATCGCTTTGGATCGGCTGCCGAGCGGGTCGCGCAGCACGGGAAGCTACCGGAACCCGTAGCCATCGAGCCGGTGCCATCTGGCGGTGCGTCCATGACGGCTTCGTGCCAACGAGCCGACCCCAATATCTGGGAAGCGTTCGCGCGAGCTGGCCAGACGCAAGTGCCGTTCGCCACGCCGGCCGACCTTCTGGAGATCGTTCCCTTCTGGAGATCGTTCATAGCGGCGATGCCGGTCGAATTGTCAGAAAGATGACAGGCGCGATGACCATCTTGACGAACTTGATGAAGGCATCGTCCAGCCGCTTCATGCTCTCGCCGACCTGGCGGATAGAAGCAAACATGGGTGACGCCATGGGCGATGGCGGCAAGCACCTGCGCGTAAAGCCGGGCGTAGCAAAGCTTGCGGGGCGCGGGACGTGGGCTGCGAATTGGCCGGTTTCAAGATAGTTGTCTCCCTGCGCGGATCGAGGTGGGTTCCTCCCTTTGGGGGCTTCTCCCATCACGGCGTTCCGGTCGAACGCCACACCAATGACGTAGCAAGCTTCGTGCCGACTAGCGGCCGCGCGAAACGCGCGGGATCTCTCATAGCGATCCTGGGCACATTTGTGCACTCGCCGCTGGCGCCTGCCCTGCACCGAAAGGCCGACTGCGGGAATTGAACTTCGCGGAGCGGCTGGAAGGCCGTCGACGCGACGTCTTTGCCTTAGGGGCTGCGATCGGCGTGGTCGATATCGTGGTACGGCTATGCCCCGGGCCCGTAGCCCGGCGGTCTGATCATACCGGGTGATCGAATATCAAACGCCGCGGTTGGCACCGATTGTCTCTGCAGCCACCCTATGGTCGGGTGCTGAGCAGGCGGCGGGGTCGACCACCGCGTTACGACATAGCCCAAGTGCGCACCTGGCGCGCAATCGTTGCACTGGCCACACCGCCCGGACGGCTACGTCGGATGCGCAGTCGGTGCCGGTGCGGACTTCGGAATGAACAGCGAGGCGATCCTGCGATCGACCGGGTGCGGCCTTGACCTCAGACGCATCGCCCGATGGCTACAAGTCTCAAACCTCGCCGCCGTTCAATGCCTTGACGGTTGGGCAAGGCGAGCATCAGCAATACCGTGGATGGGGTTGGCGGCTTGCCCGTTGACAAGTTGAACATAACCACGCTGCGCCCAGTGTCGTGCTTACAGCGAACCCATCTGGTGGCATTTGTCGCCCTCCGGCTGACTGACAACGGGTCCGCTCAGACAAGAGTCATCGAGTCCAGGTCAGATGGGAAATCGGTCAGCTTCCGATAGCCGTCCGCAGTGATCAGAACGGTATCGGAATGGCGGTAGCCACCTTGGCCGTGCCAGTAGATGCCCGGTTCGACACTGATCAACATGTTCTCCTGCAGGATGTCGTCGCTCCCCTCGGCGAGCCACGGTCCTTCGTGTCCGGCCATGCCGATACCGTGACCGGTCCGGTGCAGCAGATTTCCGCCGAATCCTTCAGAACGCAGGAACGACTTGACCTTGTGATCGACTTCGTGGCCGCTGACACCGGGCCGAAGCATGTCATATGCGATGTTGCGGGCCGCGAGCATCGTCGCGAAGACCGCGGCTTGGTCGCCCGAGGTGCGGTGCAGGAAGAAGGTGCGCTCGGTCTCCGCCGAATAGCCGTTCACCCGCAGAAACGACAAGCCGACATTGGGACCTTCGCCGAATATGTCCGCCGGTTCGGGAAAGCGATGCGGCTGGGCGCTGAAGGGTGCAGCCCAGACACCGAGCCAGATCGAGCTGGTGTGCTGGTCGAATTTTCCTTCGCCCTCGACGATGGCATTGCGAAGCTCCGGGATGCGGTCATACCCGCCTTGGATGGAGGTGCCGATACGCGCTGCATCCATCACCATCCGCAGGCCGAGGTCACAAAAGCGCGCGGCCCGTTCGATCCGACTGATCTCGTAGGGCGACTTGACCAGTCGCAAGCGCTCCACCAGTGGCTCCACCATCGGGAAAAAGTGCTCAAGTGCTCGCATGAGTTCGGCAGGCATGGACGGCTCCACTGCGATCACATCATGCTCCCCGATCACCTGGGCAAGCGCGTCGAGAAATGTTTCGCCTTTGGGCGCCGGGTACTCGGTGTATTCCAAGATGCGATGCAGCAGCGGGATCGCCGCGACGTTCTCGGCCTCCAGCCGCGGTGTCACAAAGACGAGATCGCCCTCGGGGCGTACGACGAGGAAAAACGGGCGCTCGAATGGCTGATAGCGGAAGCCGGTCAGATAAAAGATGCTGTCTGTAGAGGTTATCAGCGCAGCATCCAGCTCCTTGTTCTCGATCAAGCGTCTTAATTTATTAAGCCGCAGTTCGTATTCGTCCAGTATTCCTGTCTCCATGACAAGCCGTCTCCTTGTTGTTCCAGGTTAATCGGCCCCGCCGAACACGACATCGAAATTCATCCAACCCGCGGCAGCACATTTCGAAAAAGCCGAGGCACTAAGTCGTTGCACAGTCACGAACGGAGTGAAGTGAGCACAGTTGGCGCGGTTACGACCTGCGGCTGTCGCCGATGAACGCCAGTCCCTGTCGATCTTGAGGCGATCCATGTCAGAGACGCGGAGGCTGGCCAGCTGTTGACGTCCCGCCTTGCCGAACAAGTCAACCGGCGGCACGGTCTGCTCCGGGTAACGGTCGAACGCCGCTGCGATCCCGTCTTCATCATAGTGCACAACCGGACGTGAACAGCAGCTGGCGGACATGGAAACGTTCCCTTTTGCGGCATGATGTGGTGGAAGCGCGCCACCTGCTGAGCTGCACCGAAACCGCGTCGTCGCGGATAATTGCCGGGGCGGCGGTGACTGCGACCGCGTTGGAAGGTCGATCGCAGGATCCAGGACGGCCGGCGCGTCGATGCGCTTTTCGTAGAAGCGCCGGACCGAATCCGATGCAAGGTCGACGATGTGGGAAGATCTCATTGCCTTGAGACCCTGCGAAACGGAACATGTGAAGTTCGGCTTGCGCGTTTGTCATTGGGTTGCCTTCGACGCCGGCTGTGGCCTGGTTTTGGCGTCGACGCCCTCCGGCTTGGCGCTGTCGATGGCCCCGTCCCAGCCGCCGCCGAGCGCCTTGTTGAGCGCGATGTAGTCGATGGCAATCGAGACGCGACTTTGCAGGAGAGTGTCCTCGGCCGTATCGAGCGAGCGCTCCGCGTCCAGCACGTCGAGCAGGCTCGCCGCACCGGATTGGTAGAGTATCCGCACCTGGCGTGCGGCATCGCGGGCCGATTTCGCCGACGAGGCAAGCTTTCCGTTCCTGATGCGCTCCTGTGTCAGCGAGACGCTGGCGTTTTCCACATCTTGGAGCGCCGTCAGCACGGATGCCTTGTAGGCGATGAAATGTTGGTCGCGCTCGGCCTTGGCGACGTCGACGGCGGCCTGCAGCTTTCCGGCGTTGAACAGCGGCACGCTGAGCTTCGGCCCAAAAGAGAAGCCGATGGTGGAGTTCTTGCCGAGGTCGCCAAGCTTGAGGGCCGACGTGTCGATATTTCCAGTCAGGCTGACGCTTGGATAGCGCGCTGCCTCGGCCTGGCCGATCCTGGCGGTGTACTGAGCATATTGCCGCTCCGCCATGCGTATGTCGGGGCGGGCGAGCAGGATGTCGGCGGGAATGCCGGTCGGCACCGGCAGGCGTGGTGCCGGGATGGGCGCGCCGCGCTTCAGCCTGTCGTTCAGCGCGTCCGGCGACCGTCCGGTGACCACGGCAAGACGGTGCACCGTCTCCGCATAGCTAGCCTCCAGCGTCGGCACCTCGGCCTCCGTGCTGCTTGCCTGTGCCTTGGCTTTTGCCACGTCGGCCGCTGTCACCAGGCCGGCCTTGGCCCTTGTGCGGGTGATGGCGACGGTCTGCTTTTGGGAGGCGACTGAGCGGCGCGCGAGTTGAATGCGCGCCTGATAGCCGCGCGCCTGAGCGTAGTTGGCGGCGACATCGCCGATCAGGGTCAGCAGCCTGGAGCGTAGTTCTTCCTCGGCGGCGTCCAGTCCATAGCGGGCCGCCTCGACGCTCCGGTGGTTGGCGCCGAACAGATCCAGCTCCCATGTGGCGTCGAAACCGGAGCGGAACGCGCCAGAGGAATCGCCGCCAGATCCCGACGTGATCGCGGCAGTCGTGCCGCGATTGGCCGATAGGGAGCCGTCGGCGGACGGGAACAAGGTCGCTGCGCTCTGACGATAGCTCGCGTGAGCCTCGCGTATCTTGGCTTTGGCGGAGGCGACCTCGAGATTGCCGGCAACCGCTTCCTCGACAAGCGCGTTCAGCTCGGGGTCGCGCAGCCGCTGCCACCATTTCGACAATTGAGCCGGTAAGGCGGTCATTGTTGGGTTTTGGCCGCTCCAGTGTGCCGGCGTGGGCAAAATTGGCGTCCGATAATCCGGGCCGACGATACATCCCGCCAGCAGGACAACGGTGGAAATAGGCACGATGAGCCGCCCCGCGGCAATCGAGCCGCGTTCGAAACCTTGCATATAAAAAGCCCTTATTGCTCATTGACTGTCGCTGGCGTCTTGCCCGTGTTCCTGTCTGGCCGCCTTGCCATTGAAAAGTTGCGCCGCACCCGAACAGCGGCACACTGCGATCTCGCCCACCCTGACAGGTGATAATCACATGGTGGGTTTTGTCTTTCCTTATTGGGTTCTTCCAATCAAAATAATGCCGCTGGAAGACAGAAGATGTGACGGTCCTGTGACCATCATCAGCTCGGCAATTGGTCCTTCCTCCGGCGGGCGCGACCTGTCTCATGCCACCTCCTTCTTTGGTTTTCGTCGAGCAATTCAAACTCGGCATCGTCGACAGGGCACTTCCTGGGGCCGTGCGATGAAAGCCCGCAAGAAGCGCGCCAGCTGCAGGAGGCGTCGACGGATCGCACCCGTTCAAATAATCGCACGCGTTCAAATAATTGTGTTGCGTCAGCCTTTTGGTTGGGCGAAGGGCCGTCTCGAGTTCTGTCAATTGCGGATGGCGAGACAATTGCGGCGCTCACGCCATCAGGCGCCAACCAACATGCAGTCTTTCCAGGTTCGATAGCAGAATGTTTTCGACGGCGGCGCTGCGTTCATGCTTGCGGTCATGAGCATGGTGGCGTTCGGTGACATTGAACATTGCCATGGCCGCCCCCTTTTTGCTGAACTTGACGCACACAACCCTCAACAGCCGCAATCCTTAAGGAGCCTCAAAGCAAATGGGCACCGCTGCCGCGTCAGCCTCCATACGTCCGAGGCGCAGCCGCAAGCCTTGAGCGCCCCTGTGGTGGGGTTCCACTGTTAGACGCCTTCGCTCGGCCGCGGCTGGACAGGGTCCAAATGGACGTCCATTTTGCCGTCGGTCTCGATGCAGACACCTCCCTCCAAAACGGAGACTTCTTCGCATGATCCGCCCAGGCTGGGCAGGAGGGAATCGGGTGAGCGCTTACCGACCAACAAGGCCGACACTCGTCGATATCGCCAGCAATCCGAATCGGGGAAAGGTCATCGTTGCGGCGTGGTCAGCCCTTGGCGCTGATACCCGAAACAACAGCGCCGTCAAATGTGGGCCAACGCGAACCTAATACCAACGGTCTCGGGTGCTGACTCTTTTGTGATTTTGGAGCATCTCCG
>NZ_JBWKME010000035.1:0-7012 GCF_056431085.1 Mesorhizobium waitakense
ACCTGCGGCGAGGAGGCGGCGGCGCAAGGGAATCTAACTTTGCGCCGCTGTCCTCCGAGCCGGTTAATCAAAGCATGAAGAAATTGGCGGGAACGACGTCAGGCGGCGCCCTTGGGTGGCATATTCGTGCACCTTGTCCTTCTATGCATATCGCATCGACCTCAGCCCAGAAATCCGTACGTACGTGCCTTGAGAAGGCCGTGGGGCGCTTCCCGAATTACGCCACCGCCTGGGGTCTTCTTTCGCTAGTCTACATCGATGACTATCGGTTCGAATCTCCATAAACGACGTAACGTTAACCCCGCTGATCCATCCGGGTTTATCGCCGATCGGCCGGAACAAAGCCGCCAGGCGCAAATTGGGTCCACAGCACATGTGTGCATAAACAAGGACCTATCCCATGAAAATCCGCTTACTTCTGGCCGCACTGGCAACAACCACAGCCATGGGAGGAAGACACCGGCAGTGTCTATGAGGCGATCCTGGACGCCATCGTTCACCACGGTGCTGGGTGGAAGCCCGCCATGGCGATTGTTACGCCTTCGCCTTCCGCTTCGCCGCAGGCTTCTTGGCCGGGGCAGCCTTGCGACCAAGCCCGAACGTAATTTCCTTTTGTGGTATCCTAGCAGGCAACGCACAGCCTCCAGGGAAGTCTCGACCACCTTACAAGGAGCAATCACAATGCGTAAACGTCTCGCAGCCATCACTCTTGTCGCAATCACCGCGTCCGTTATGCCCAGCGCGGCTCAGGAGGCCAACACGACGGTCGGACTGCTCGACTGTGTTGTAGAAGCTGGCACACGCTTCATCATCGGCTCGAAAAAAGCTCTGGCATGCACCTTCACGTCGGCCAACCCGAAGGTCGCACCCGAAACATACCTAGGGGTGATCACGAAGTTGGGGCTGGACGTCGGCCCCACGCCGAGGGCATTGCTGCGGTGGCGGGTCCTTGCGCCAACCGGTAACGTCTATGCGCCCGGCGTGCTGGCCGGTGACTACAACGGCGTTGTTCGCGATTTTTGGTGACGGTTCTTTCGGGCTACCGGCAAGCGACAAAGCGCTTGAGCCCGCGCAGGTCGGAACCTGACGCTTCAGGAGCGCCTGGGTAGATGATGGTCCGCATCCGCCGCAACGAACGTTAGAAGAGCTGCGGCTTTTCGAAGTGTCGGTTTGCCCGGATCCGGCATACCCCGGTACGTCGGCTGGCCTGCGCCGAAATGGGCGCATTGTACCAAACGATGTCGACGCCGCCTTCAACGCGCGGCGAGGTTATGCGCTCAGGCGAGCGGAGATGGAGCAAAAGCTGAGAGGCTTATAGGCGCCGCCGTCTGGCCAAGGTTGAGGCGGCTCATAGTCTGCGCGGGATTCGGTAGACCGCTCGCGCTACTCGGTCTTCGGCGGCACTTCTTTCTTGATCGTCTTCGTATCCGCAGCCTTCGTTGTGTCAGACTTCTCAACGCTAGCCGTCTTGGTCGTGTCGAGGGACGCCTGCACTTTCTGCCAATCGCAAGCCGATGCCGCAGCCGCGGATAGCCCCAGCGCAACGGCGAGGGCGAGAATGGTTTTCATCGTCGTTCTCCTCTTATGGGTGCTCGTAGCGTAACCCGTCTGGCACCCGCCGCAAAATCACTTTTGGCCCATGAAGAGAAACGGTGCCGGGCGCTTTCCACTTCGGCAACCGATGTGGTGCCAACAATCACAAGGATTCACATGACACCCGAATATGAAAAAGCCGCCGTGGCGGCTGGGCGCGCTGGCGCCTTGGCGGCGTGTCCATCTGCACCAGTAACAGCCTGCGCCAAGGATGCTTCCGGGCGGCGCAGGGTGAAGGCCGCAAAGCAATCGTCGACGTCATATATCGATCCGAAGGTGACACTGACCTAATCGGCGATGGCGCGACCTCCGCCACGGAGTTATCGCGGAAATCGGGAACAATTTTGGCTCGACGGCGTTCCCCATGCGGAAAATTTCAACGTTGCTTGCTCCAACAAGGAGGCGGCCATGAAGTCCCCATTAGCCATGGTAACCTCTCTGGTCGCCGCCTTTGCAGTAACGAGTTCTGCTCCAGTTGAGGCCGCGCCGATCTTCGTGCCCAACACACCAGGCGCGCAGTCCAATGTCCTTCAAATTCGGGATGGCTATTGGAGAGGCGGCAATTACAACTGGCACCATGGCCACGGCTACCACGGTCACGGGGGGCACAACGACTTCTGGTCATCCGGGGGCGCATTTGTCGCCGGAGCGCTGTTGGGCGGCATCATCGCCAACAACGGCTTCTACGGCGGCGGCTACTACGGCGACCCGCATTACGGGAGCGGCTATTATGGCGACCCGTATGGAGGCGGCTACTATGGCGGCCCGTATGACGGCGGCGGCTATTACGGCGGCGGCTATTACGGCCATCGCCACTATTACGGCCACCGCTACTACGGCCACCGCTACTATGGCAATAGTTATCACTCGAACCGGTCTTATCTCCCATGCTCGCCAAGGGAGGAAGATTCCGGTAATTGTTATTAGCGAAGCGAGCCTCGCAGAAGCGCATATCCGCTTCCTTGGCCATTGCTTGGCCGGCCAAAACGATACTTGCAGTCGCGAGTACAATACCTGGAAATGCTCAGGCTTGGCCCGGATGTGCCGGCAATGGCGGATGACTTAACCCCGAAATTACGCTGCGAGCGATGCGGCTCGAAGAAGGTCGGACTGATCTACGCACCGGACCCACGTAAGATGTCCGGCATGGGACAGAACCTCTATTCGAAGGCGAAGGACGGAATATAAAGAGGCTGTCCGCCTTCTACGGGCCAGCAAGCGCAGCGCAGCGGTGATTGGGAGCATTTCAGCCATTGCTAACGGAACCGAAACGCTAAATTTTATTGAATCGCGTCCTAGGTGGTGTCATCGTGACAGACTGTTGCCCGTCCAGAATCGTCTCAACCATGGCCGGCGCAAGCAGCGCGCAAGCCCACGGTCGAGGTCGATTTCGGGCTTCGCTGGGCGCATGAGGTCGAGGTTGAGATCCGCATGAAGGG
Source organism: Mesorhizobium waitakense (assembly GCF_056431085.1). NCBI lineage: Bacteria > Pseudomonadati > Pseudomonadota > Alphaproteobacteria > Hyphomicrobiales > Phyllobacteriaceae > Mesorhizobium > Mesorhizobium waitakense. The sequence continues at coordinate 3,033 of NZ_JBWKME010000035.1, forward strand.
CGATGCGATCTTCTTCGATCTTAGCGGCAAGTTTTGAATCGGGTCATGGATGGAGGAGCGTCGGACCGGCCAAGGGCAAGACAGCGGTGGCCGCTTGGTTCAAGCGCCGGCCGACCCCTCAGATGCTCCACTGCGGAGCGGCGGGGGTCTGAGCTGGTCGCGTCCCCTTCAGACGCTGGTGGCAGTCACGACAGTCTCGCTCATCCTTATTGTCTCGGTTGCGCTTATCGGCCTTGGCTATCTTCGCGCCCGCGAGGCCGCCCTCGAGGATGCGCAGGCTAGCATGCGGGTTTTTTCCGAGCGGCTGGTCGAACGCTTCTCTGCCCTTTCCGACCAGACGACCACTGCGATCGGTATGCTCGCGGCGGTACCGAACGCGTTACTGACTCCGCCGCCCGAGCGAGCACAGTACAAGGCCCGGATGCTGCGCGAAATCATTCGTCGCGCACCGCAATTGGACGGCGTCTATGCAGGCTACCCGAACGGCTCGTTCTTTCATGTAGTCAACCTGAAGACCCCGGGTTGGCAGGCTGCGCTCGACGCGCCGAAGAATGCCGTGCTTGCCATTCGCAACATCTGGTTCGAGCGGGACCAACTTGTCCAGACGCTGATCTTTCAGGACGCGTCGAGCGCGACCATCGGCGTGACCGCTCCGGCAGCCGTAGTCTTCGATCCGAGGACCCGGCCCTGGTACAAGGCGGCTGAAGGCATCGTCGATCCAGTGTCGATTGGCCCTTATCAGATGGCGACGACCGGCAAGATCGGAATGACGATTGCCCAGTCGCACAGCGCCGACCGGCACATCGTCATCGGCGCCGACATCATCCTGGACACTATTACCGACTTCCTCGCCGCCGAGCGCATCACCCCTCAGACGGTCTCCTTCATTATCGATTCATCCGGCAATCCAGTCATCCATTCGGATCGCGCCTTCATGGCAAAACTGTTCCGCCGCGTCGGGGAAATTCCACCGGACGATCCGATCGTCGACAGCGTGCGCGCCGATGATACCTGGACGGAATTGCCGCGCATCATCGATGTGGGCGGTCGCTCTTTTCTGGTGCTGGTCACGCCGTTGCGCTCGGGCCTCTTGCTTGTCGGCCACCGCGTGGTCGTTGCGGCTCCTCTCGACGAACTGACCGCCGATGCGCGGAAGTCGGCGCTGCATGAGCTGCTCATCGCAGCCATTGTCGTGCTCGGCGCGGTGCTGCTTGCGCTGTTCGTGTCGCGGTTGATCACCAAGTCCCTGCATCTCCTGACGGTCAGCGCCGACCGGCTGCAGCGTCTGGATTTCGCAACACCCGTGGATGTGAAGTCACATGTCAGCGAGATCACCTCGCTCGGCCGATCGATGAACAGGGCGCGTCACGCGATTTCCACCTTTGCGCTGTATGTGCCGAAGGAATTCGTGCGCAAAGGCATCGAGTCCGGTCACTTCGCGGGCCGGACGGCGGCGCGACAGGACGTCACCGCACTGTTCACCGATATCTATGACTTCACCACGATCAGCGAGAGCCTTTCCCCCGAACAGGTCGTGGCGATGCTCTCTGAGTATTTTGACATCCTCAATGACGTGGTGGCGGCCCACAACGGGTCGCTGATCCAGTTTATCGGCGATTCCATCTACGCGATGTGGAACGCACCGATACCCGACCCTCAACATGCCAAAAATGCCTGCCTGGCGGCGCTCGAGGCCGAACGGCGACTGGTCATTTTTAATCAGTCGCAACGGGCTAAGGGACTACCCGAGTTCCGCACCAGGTTCGGCATCCACACCGGGCAGGCGGTCGTTGGCAGCGTCGGCGCGCGCGAAAGGCTGCAATACACGGCGATGGGCGATACGATCAATGTCGCCTCGCGCCTGGAGGGCATGAACAAAAAATACCATACGGCAATCATCGCCAGCGACGCTGTCCGCGACCTCTGCGGCGCTACTATTTGTTTCAAGCTGATCGGAACAGCACAGGCGAAAGGTCGCGCACAGGCGATTACGCTCTACGAAGTCCTGGACGCGCCTGTGCGCAAGTTGGTCGCGGATTGAAAGACCGGTCAGGATTTTTTGGAACGAACTTAACTGTTTCGCTCTGGAAGACACGTCGCCCGCCGACCAGATGGGGCTCGGGGCTGCCGGACAGCGACCGCTCCGAACCTAAATTAGGCGATGTCTGCTTTCAGGACGTTGCAAACCGGGCTTTAACGGCCGAGATGCTGAAAGGTTATCCTTTTCTCTGCCGGCGGCGCCACATTTTATTGTTGGTGTCGATGCCGCTATCACCTTCAGAGCGGGCTAGGGATGGAGTGCCTTCGACGGTGAAGACAATTCCCGCGTCCTCAAATGCCTGGCGTATGGCGGCGATGTTGTGGGGACGCAGTTTCCTAACGCCGTTCTCAAAATCGCTGATCGTCATTTCGCTAAGATTGGCCTTTGCGGCAAGTCGCACTCGCGACCAGTTCAGTAGGGATCGTGCTGCTCTTAATTGATTTGCTGAGAGTAGGTTTCTGTCCATAAGCACTCAAACATTCAATATGGCTGATATGTTCCCATTGACGCGACGTGCGCAACTGGAGCTTACGAGCAAGCGGGCTCCTCAAAGGGAGCAGGCTTGACGGCATGGGCGAATAGGCGGCTCGGCTGCCTGGGGGTCTCGGGGGACAGGCAGAACAGCGTTAGCGTAGGAACTCACGAGCCTTGACGGCACCGACCATCATTTCGGCGTCCTGCTGCTCTGCCAGCGCCCGCTCGATGAAGGGCACGGTCACGACGAAATAGCGGCATCTCGAGCCCGAGCATCCGAGCCGTCGCAAGGCACATGGTGGCGCGCGGTTTGATCTGGCGCAAGGACGGTGGGTGACGTTCATGAACGAGATAGTGACGGGGACGTAAAGCGCCTCCGCTGCCGTCCCGATGGAGAGATCGTCATGAAAAGCATATTGAGAAGGGCAGCGCTCGGGCTCGCTGCTGCCACAATACTGATGGCCGGCCATGCCGGCGCCGTCCAGGCTGCTTCGCTTGTCCAGATATCGCTGTGGGACAAGGGCGCGAGCACTGAGATGCCGATGGGGCTCGCCTATGCAGCGCCCGGACTCGATCTCGCCAAGGCGACCATGGGCATCAAGGTTTTGCCCGGTGCGGTGAAAGCCGGGGAGGTCACATTCAATGTGAAAAATGACTCCAAGGATACCGTTCACGAAATGATCGTGATGTACCTTGCCGATCCCAGCAAGCCGCTTCCTTACCTTGAGGCCGAGAACCGGGTCGACGAAGACAGGGCTGGCGACAAGGGCGAAGTTTCGGAGCTTGATCCCGGCAAATCAGGCACATTGACCGTCGAACTGAAGGCTGGAAAATACCTGCTTGTCTGCAACGTGCCAGGTCACTATGGAGCCGGCATGTGGGCCGAATTCACCGTCGATCAATAAGGAAGGCCGTTGGCTCTGGAGGATCTCTTAGTGCTTCGGCTTCGGCGTGATCTCCTCGATCCGCACCTTGTCGCCGATCTCCTTTGCGAGCGCGAACGCCTTTTCCTTGTCCTTGGTCGTTAGCACCGTACGCCAATGCGGCTTTTCGAAAACGCTCACGACGTAGGTTGTTACGGGCTTGTCGGTTATCTCTCCTCCGGGGCACTCAAAAGCCCGTGCCTCTGCCTTAACGATTGTTCAATTCATCTACATTAGAAGCCTCTAATGTGCTTCTCCATTCTGCTTTTTGGCTGGGCGGCATTCTTCGGTTGGGACTTTGCCGCTAACCATGGCAACTTCACAATTCGCCTAGGTGTGCGAGTTGCCCACCTAATCCACATGTTCGGTCTTATGTGACCGCGCGGCGCGGCGCGAGGCCTAGGAAGCTGTGATCGCTAGGGTAATCCTTTGGTTGTGGCTGACGATCGTAGGAATCCTGCAGCGATGCGTGCCGCAGATCTTCCTCGCCCCGCAGATGCTTCACAGTCGCCACCAAGCCCGGCTTGACCCACTACGTCGCC
>NZ_JBWKME010000036.1:0-12590 GCF_056431085.1 Mesorhizobium waitakense
ACCTGCGGCGAGGAGGCGGCGGCGCAAGGGAATCTAACTTTGCGCCGCTGTTCTCCGAGCCGGTTAATCAAAGCATGAAGAAATTGGCGGGAACGACGTCAGGCGGCGCCCAGGCAAGTCGAACGGACTATCCGCACTGAGGATCTGCGCATTGGCACCAATCAACAAGATTTTGCCGTCGCGACGCAACTGGCTGTGCCGCAACGTTCCCATTTAGCTGTTCATTCAGGCCAACTACTCCCAATCTTCATAGAGCTGTGACAAACCAAAATGTCAGATAGATTTCGGTTGGACGTCGCCGTCTACGTCGCGCAAGCGGCGCGCGTGGGACGCAAGGTCACTTATGGCGAGTTGAGTGCCAGGTTTGGCGACCTGCCAAACGGCTGGGGGTCAATCCTTACTGTAATAGCTAGCCGGCTGCGCAAACGGGGCCTGCCCGCTACTGCCTGTGCTGGTGGTTGCTGTGGATACAGGGCTGCCGCGCGAAACAATTTATCGCCAGTTTGGGCTGGAGAGTGTGGCGGCGACGCGCAGAGAACAGCAGAAACAGCCCGGAGAGTGCCCTTAAGCTTTGCCGCCTCCACCACCACCGCTCGGTCTCTGTAACGCTACTTCTGTGGGTTTGCGACGCGTGGGGCCGGAATGGGCACGGCGGCGATCAACTCGCGTGTGTAGGCCTCGCGTGGCGAGGAAAGCACTGAGCGGCGCGGGCCAGCTTCGACGATGCGGCCGGCACGCATGACGGCGACATCATGGCTCATGCGCTCGACCACCGCCATGTCGTGCGAGATGAAGAGATAGGCAAGCCCGAGCGTCTCCTGCAGCTCCAGCATCAGGTCGAGCACGCGCGCCCGCACCGACACGTCAAGCGCGGCAACGCTCTCGTCGGCGACGATCAGCTTTGGTTCGAGCGCCAGCGCCCTGGCGATACAGATGCGCTGGCGCTGGCCGCCGGAAAATTCGTGCGGATAGCGCGAGGCATGATCGGCGGCGAGCCCCACGCGTCCGAGAAGCGAGGCCACTCGCTCGCGCCGCTCGCTCTTGGTGCCGATGCTATGAATGGCGAGCGGCTCGGCAATTGCCGCACCGACCGTCATGCGCGGGTCGAGCGAGGCGTAGGGATCCTGAAAGATCATCTGCGCGGCGCGCCGCACCGGCCTCATCGCGCTGGCGGAGAGACCCTGGATGGACGTGCCGTCGACAGTCACCGAGCCAATAAAAGGGACAAGGCCGAGCACGGCCTTGCCGGTAGTGGACTTGCCGGACCCGCTTTCGCCGACGAGTCCGAGCGTCTGACCCGGCATTATGTCGAAGGAGACGTCCTGCACCGCCGGTGCCTCCGAGGCGCGGCGGCGGAAGATATTGGAGGAAGCGCCGTAGTCGACGACAAGGTTCTTGACCGCAAGCACCGGAGTGGCGCCGTTTGGTACAGGTGGCGGAGGGGTGGCCGTGACCCGAGGCGGCGTGTCAGTCCCTGCGAATGCACCGAGGCGCGGCACGGCGGCGAGCAATTCGCGCGTGTAGTCGGCTTGCGGCCGCTCGAAGATGTCGAGCACGGATGCTGCCTCGACGATCCGCCCATCGCGCATGACGGCCACTCGGTCGGCCATCTCAGCGACGACGCCCATGTCGTGGGTGATGAGGATAATGGCGGTGCCGAACTCCCGCTTCAACTCCCGCATCAGTTTCAGGATTTGCGCCTGCACGGTAACGTCGAGCGCTGTCGTCGGCTCGTCGGCCAAGAGCACCTTCGGCCGGCACGACAGGGCCATGGCGATCATAACGCGCTGGCGCATGCCGCCGGAGAGTTCGTGCGGGTATTGCTTCATGCGCCGCGCCGGGTCGCTGATGTGCACGACGTCCAGCATATCGCGGGCACGATTTTCAACGCTGGCGCCTTCCGCGCCCTGATGGGTCCGAATCGCCTCGGTCAGCTGCGCGCCGATCGAGTGGACCGGGTTGAGCGAGGTCATCGGCTCCTGGAAGATCATGGCGATCTCGCCGCCCCGCACGTCGCGCATGGCGCGCTCGGACAGGCGCGGCAAGCTCTGGCGTTCAAGCCTGATGTCGCCGCCGGCGATGCGCAGCGAAGTGCGCGGCAACAGGCGCATGATCGAAAGCGCCGTCACCGACTTGCCCGAACCGGACTCACCGGCGATGCACAATGTCTCGCCCGGCGCCAAGGCAAAGCTGATGCCGTCGATGACGCGCCTCGCCCCTTCAGGCGTCAGCGCGTCCACCGACAATTTGTCGACGGTCAGGACGGCATCCTGCTCTGGCCCGGAAGCATCCGCCATCAATTGAAGATGATTCTTGGGAAGTAGAACGAGACGACCCAGTTCGGCATGTCAACGATCTCGCTGATGCGCAGGTCGCCGCAAACCGAGCAGAGCATGTAGGCGTCGACCGGCTTCAGCCCATGCTCCGCGGCAAGCAGGTCGACCATGCGCATGACGCTTTCGCGCGCCGCAGTCATCAGGTCCGGCCCGATGCCGGTGGTGGCCTCGTAGCCGGCCGCGTCGAGATGGCGGGTCACCGGTCCCGGCGTGGTGAAGCGCGGGCTTTGCAGCCGCGCGTCCTTGACCAGCTCGATCGTCGCCTCGACATCCATACGGCTCTCGATGGCGGTGCCGCAGACCTCGCCGTCGCCTTGAGCGGCATGGGTGTCGCCGATCGAAAACAGCGCGCCCTCGACCTCGACCGGCAGATAGAGCGTGGTGCCAGCCGAAAGGTCGCGGATGTCGAGATTGCCGCCGACACGGCGCGGCGGCACGACCGAGTGCAGGCCGGGTTCGGCAGGCGCCACGCCGATCGTGCCGGCGAAGGGTTTTAGCGGTACGCGGCCACCAGGGCCATAGAGCGCCGGCGTCATCGAGGCGGCGTCATATTTCCAGATGTGCAGCGCCGGCTCCTCGAACTGGTCGGCAAGCAGGCCGAAGCCCGGAATGTTGGCGGTCCAGCCGAGGCCCGAAGGTTCGAAATGGCGCAGGGTGATCTTCAGCGCATCGCCTGGCTTTGCGCCTTCGACATAGACCGGTCCGGTCACCGGATTGACCTTGCCGAAATCCATCGTCTTGACATGCTCGACCGTAGAGCTGGCGTTGAACTGCCCGCCCGAGGAATCGAGACATTCGAAATGGATTGTCGAGCCGGGCCTTGCCGTCAGCGCCGGCTCGAAGTCGCGGTTCCAGCCGAAATGATGGCTGGCGCGATGGATGGTGTAGTCGCACTTCAAGCACATGGTTGCTTCTCGTTTTTCTTGGGCAAGCCGCCTCCCGTTTGGGCGGCATCATGGAAAGGTCCCGGCGGCGAGCCGTATGCCTGCCGCCGGGAGATGAGAAGAGCCTATTTGTTCACGTAGATCGCTTCGTAATCGATGACGCGGGTGGGATCGATGTAGATCTCGTCCGGGCCGCCCATGCGCTTGGACTTGGCCACCACGCGGCGTTCGTTGAAGACCGGGATCCAGGGTGCGTCATTGGTCTGGATGTCGGTGAATATCTGCGCCCAGGCCTTGTTGCGCTCCTCGGTCTTGGCCGGTACCGGCATGGCGTCAGCGGCCTGGCCGCGGGCGTCGATGTCCTTGTTGCAGTACCACGACCAGTTCCAGCCGCCGGCAACGGCGCTGCCGCAGCCCAGGATCGGCCCGTAGAAGTCGGACGGATCCGGGAAGTCGGCGATCCAGCCGAGGCCGCCGGACCAGACCATCGGCGCCTGCCCCTGCGTGCCGCCGGCGGCGATCACGTTCGGGTTCGCCACCGCCTTGATCTCGGCCTTAACGCCGATCGCCGCCAAATCCTGCTGGATCGCCTGGGTGATGCGCGGCTGCGGATCGGTGTTAGAGGTGTAGATCTGCGTCGAGAAGCCGTCCTTCAACCCGGCTTCGGCAAGCAGCGCCTTGGCCTTTTCGGGGTCGTAGGCGTAGCCCTTGTAGCTCTGGTCATAGCCCGGCATCAGCGGCGGCAGCACCTGGCCGGCCGGCGTGGCGCGGCCGTTGATGATGCGCACGATGCGGTCCTTGTTGATGGCCATGTTGACGGCCTGCCGCACCTTGGCATTGTCGAAGGGCTTCACTTGGGTGTTCAAGGTGACATAGCTGGTCTCGAGCTGCTGGCGGTCGACGATCATGCCCTCGAACTCGGCCGACTTCTTCATCTCGAGGTATTTCGCCGGCGGGATGCCGTCGCCGGCGATATCGACCTCGCCCTTCTGCAGGCGCAGCAGCGCCACCAGCGGTTCTTGGCCGACCTCGACGGTGAAGCTATCGACATGCGGCCGGTCCTTGACGAAATAGTCGGGGTTCCTCTGGAAGACGAGGCGCTGGCCGATCGTCCATTCCTTCAGCGTGAAGGCGCCACTGCCGGCCGGGTGCTTGCCGAAGTCGCCATTGGCGGCTTCCACCGCCTCTTTCGGCACGACCGAAGCGAAGTTGAGCGCCAGCACGTTGAGGAAGGTGGCGTCGGGCTGCGACAAGGTGAACTTGACCGTGTGATCGTCGACCGCGGTGATGCCGTCCAACGTGTCGGCAGTGCCAGCGGTCATCTTGTCGGCGCCGACGATGGAGTGGAAGAAACCGGCGCCCGGGCCTTGCGTCTTCGGGTTGACCGCGCGCTCGATCGACCATTTCACGTCCGCCGCCGTCACCTCGCGGCCGTTGGTGAACTTGACGCCCGGATGCAGTTTGAAAGTGTAGATCTTGCCGTCGTCGGAGACGTCGTAGCTGTCGGCAAGCGCCGGCCCGAGCTCCGTCGTGCCGGGCTTGTAGTCGACGAGGCGCGAGAACAGCGCGTTGATCATCGACCAGTTCTGCCAGTCGTAACCGACGGCCGGGTCGAGCGTGGCGATGTCGTCCTTATAGGTGACGATGATGTCGCCGCCATTGTTCGGCGTGTCGGCGAAGGCAAGCTTGGCCGGCACCAGGGCGGAGGTGGCGAGCAAGGCCGCCAGGCCCATCCTTTTGGCGAATTTGTTCATTGAGTTCACTCCCTCTGTTGGTTTTGTTGGTTATTGGCTGCGGATGCGCGGGTCGACGAAGGGCGCGATGAAGTCGGCAAGCAGGTTGCCGAGCACGATGGCCAGCGCCGAGACCAGGGTGACGCCCATGATGATGGGCACGTCGACTTGCTGGATGGCCTGCCAGGCGAGCTGGCCGATGCCGGGCCAGCCATAGACGGCCTCGACCACGACAACGCCGCTCATGAACTGGCCGATGTCGATGCCGACCATGGCGATAATCGGCAAAAGCGCGTTGGGCAGCGCGTGGCTTAGCACGACGCGGCGGCCGCTGAGACCCTTGGCGTGGGCCGTGCGCACATAGTCCTGGCGCAGTACCTCGATCATGGCCGAGCGCACCATGCGCGCATACCATCCGGCGCCGAGCACGCCGAGTGTCAGCGCCGGCAGCACCACATGCCGCGCGGTGCCGAAACCGGACATTGGGAACCAGCCTAGTGTGGCGGCAAAGACGTATAAAAGCAGCAGCGCGACGACGAATTGCGGCGACGAGACGCCTACGAAGGACAGCATCATGATTGAGCGGTCGACGAAACCGCCGCGCCAAACCGCCGCGATGATGCCGAAGGTCAGACCAAGTGCCACCTCGACGACGATGCCGGCGGCCATGAGCACCAGCGTCGCCGGCAGGCGCGCCAGGATTAGCGGCAGCACCTCGGTCTTCTGCGTATAGGAGCGGCCGAGATCGCCATGCAGCAAAGAGCCGACATAGTGCAGGAACTGCATGAGCAAGGGCTGGTCGAGGCCGAGCTCATGCCGGATGGCGGCCACCATCTGCGGCGTCGCGGAGCGGCCGGCGATCAGGACGGCGGGGTCGGCCGGCAGGTAGTAGAGCAGAAGGAAAGTGATGGCGGCGACGCCTAGCAGGATCAGCACGGCCTGGACGAGACGGCGAGCGAGGAAGACGGCCATCGTCACAGCCTCCCGCGCTGCGTCGGGTCAAGGATGTCGCGCAACGCGTCGCCGATCAGGTTGAACGACAAGGCTGTGGCAAGGATGATCGCGCCGGGGATGAACACCAGCCAGGGCGCATCCTGAAAATAGCTCTGGCTTTCGAAGATGATGTTGCCCCAGGAGGGCTGTGGCGGCTGCACGCCGATGCCGAGGAAGGACAAGGTCGCTTCCAAAAGCACCGTGGTGGCGATGCCGAGCGTGCCCCAGACGATTGCCGTCGGCATCAGATGGGGAAGGATGTGCAGAAAGATGATGCGGCCGTTGCCGGCCCCAAGCGAACGCTCGGCGACGATAAAGTCGCGTTCCACCAGGCCGCGCGTTTCGGTGTAGACGATGCGGGCGACCTGCACCCAGTTGACCAGGGCGATCACCATGGCGACGATCCACAGGCTGGGCTTGAGCAGCGCCGCGAGCGCGATGGCTAGCAGCAGAGCCGGGAATGCCATCATCAGGTCGGTGAAGCGCATCAGCAAATTGCCGACAGTGCCGCGCAAATAGCCAGCGAGCAGCCCGACCAGAAGCCCGATCGCAACGGCTACGCCATTGGCGACGAGACCGATAATGAGCGACGTGCGGGCGCCGAACAGCACGCGCGAGAAGAGATCGCGGCCGAGCGTGTCGGTGCCGAACAAATGCTCGCCGCTGGGTGGCAGCGGCGCGCCTTCGAGCGACAGGCCGTCGGTGAGCTGGTTGTCCGGCGAGAAGTGCACGATCCACGGCGCGAAGATCGCCGCCAGCAAAACGCTCACGACCACGATCAGCCCGAACAGGGCGGAAGGCCGTCTGACAAGTTCGCGCAGGACCCGCATGCGGCGCCTACATGGCCCGCGGCACGGGCTCGTGCCCGGCGACGATGGCGGCGGCGACGTGCTCGACGGTGAGCCGGCGCTGCATTGCGAGGTGGCACAGGATGCGATAGGCGCCGGCCTCATCCGTGCCCTGCGCGGCCATGATGGAGCGCATCGCGTCGTAGACGATCGGCCGTAACCGCAGGCGCTCCTCCAGGCCGGCAATGCGCGCCCGCACAGCCGTGCGTTCGTGGTGGGCGTGCGTGGCAAGCACCAGCGCCGGGTATACCGAGGAGGCGACGACGGGCTTTGCGATGAGCGCGCCGGCGCCCTTCGCAAGCGCCCAGGCGATGCGGCCCGGCGCTTCGGAACCCAAGAGCGCAACCACCGGAACCGGCGCGTCGTCGCCATCCCATGGCAGAAGATCGTTCCAGCCCTGGTCGGCGTCGACGAGGACGAGATCGGCCGGCGTTTCGGCAAGATCAAGCGGCTTCCACTGCACCAGAACGGTGACGCCCAGCCGTTCGAGCTGCCGCTTCACGCGCTCGATGTTGTCGTCGGCGCGATGCAGGATCGCGGCGCGCCATGAAACGAAATTCGGCGTCCGCGTCATTGCACCACCCTCAGATGCGGGGCGTGCTGGATAGGCAGCGTGCCTACGAGATAAGGGTCGGCGGCGATGGCGCCACGCGAGGCGATGATGTCGAAGCCGGAGCGCTCGTTGATGCGGCCAAGATGGAAAGGCAAGGCGGCATGATTGGTGCGCGGATCGATGGCCAGCGTCCCGAGTACGGTTTGCCGCGGCCGGGCATGCAGGAAGCCGCGTACGCTGGCGGGGTCGTCGCGGTCGGCCTCCGACACCGCCTCGGCGCAAAGCTTCACGGCGGCGTAGGCGCCGGCAAAGAAGCTGGAGACGCGACGCCCGGGGCCGAAGCGGGCGGCGACGCGTTGCTTGAAGCTGCGATTCTCTAACGACGCCAGGCTTTCGAAATAGGAGGCTGTCGAGAGCTGGCCGACGGCCACGCCCGGCTCGATCTCACTCAGCTCGCATTCCGTCAGGTCGCAGCTCAACACCGGGCAGCGTTCCGGCGCGAAGGCGGGATCGCGCTCCCCCAGCCGCTTGACGGCGGCAAGGAAGGCATAGCTCGACGGGCCGATCATGTTGTTGAGGATGAAGTCCGGCCGGTGGCGCTCCAGATCGGCGATCAGTAGGCCGACATCGGTCTCCTCGATCGGCAGACAACGCTCGCCAAGCACCTCGCCGCCGGCGCGCATGAGAAGCTCGCGCCCCAGCCTATTCATCTCCCAGCCCCAGACATAGTTGGCGCCGGCGAGATAGACGCGCTTGCCGTGGCGCGGCAGCATATAGTCGAATAGCGGTATCAGATGCTGGTTGGGACAGGCGCCGGTGTAGATGACGTTTTCGTTGGCCTCGAAACCTTCATAGGGGCAAATGTACCAGAGCAGCCCGTCATATTTCTCCACTAGCGGGACGACATCCTTGCGCGACAACGAGGTGATGGTGCCGATCACATTGCGGCAGCCATCGTCGCGCAGCATGGTGCGGATCAGATCGAGGTAGCGCTCCGGCTGGCCGGCGGGATCGCCGAAGACCGGCTCGATACGCACGGGACTACCGGCTTTCTCAAGTTCCTCGATGGCGAACTCGGCGCCGGCGCGGCAATCGCGCCCGATCGCCCGGTAGGGACCGCTGGTTGAATAGAGGATGCCGACCCTGAACGTCTTCACCCGGACCTCAAAAAAACAAAGGCCCCACACGCATCCCATGCTCCATGAGACGCGGCGAGGCCATGCTGCCCTTGCCCGGCCTTGCCGGACGCGGGAAATGTGCGCTTGCGGAATAGAACACGAGCAGGCGCACGCTTGTCAACGGCGACTTGCTTGAATGGAATGGCTTGGAGGTTAGCTCATTAAACGGTCGGCTTCGAAATGGAGAATGCAGGTCAGTCCACAGTCTGCATTTCGGCCGGCCTACTGAAGGCTGCCGGTTAGAATGCGAGCCGATCGACTGCCTTCTATCCGGCAAGGGAAACGCCCGATCCTGGCGTAATCACGATCTCCAAGTGGTCGGAAGCATGTCCGCTTTCGTGAAGCGGCGAGGCTGACCTCTACGACCGAGATGCGACGCGAAGCAGTCGTTCGAGATGGGTGGCCAGGAAAGGATTCGTACGGACTACCTGTCGCTCCAGTCTTGTTATGGCTAGTTCGAGGCATGCGACCAGGCGCCCACTTCCGAGCGACTCACGATCACACTACCCGCCTCGATTTCGCGCTGCATGCGCTGTCCCAAAGTTTCAATATCGACCTCAGCGGCCGTCGCAACTCCCCGGCTTTGGATTTCCGGCAGCATCGTGACAATGAGTTCGGCGGTCTGGTGTGACCATTCGAATCCGCCCTTGGTTCCCCCAACGACCGCCTCCATGTGCATTGAGGGCGCGGGCAATCCAGCCGCACGGAATGCTGCATCGAGCTTGATACCCATATTGGTCTCGATACCGCTGCGCCGAAACGTGTCGACGATCCATCGACAGCAATGGTCGTAGGTCGGCGCCGGCGGGCTGGATCGACAGCCGTCCCAATCCGGCTCATGGAAGACGATGGTCCCTCCAGGCCTGACATGACGAGCGACGCCACGCACCATGGCGACAGGATCAGGTTGAAACATCAGAACGTAGCGGCCGATCACGGCGTCGAACGGTCGGTCGAACGAGAGTGCCGCGGGATCGCCTTCACGAAAGCTGACATTCTGGATCGGATGCTCCGCCGCGCGCCGCTCCGCCGCCGCAAGGGCCGCTGGGGCTCGATCTGCGCCGACGACCTGACCCTCGCTGCCAACCATCTCGGAAACCAGGAATGTAACGTCGCCCGCGCCACAGCCGACGTCGAGCACGCGCATCCCGGGACTCATGCCCGCAGAGAGCAAGATTCTTCGCGTGATCGGGTTAATGATGCCGGCCTGATGGCCGAGACGCCTAATCTCGCGCTCGGAATGGACGAGAATATACGGGACGTGAACGTCGGCACGAGCGCTACCTGCGACTTCCATGGCCTGCCTCCCCTCATAAGACCGTTCCCCAAATAGGGACATCGCGTTCGTCGACGACTATGCGCCGATGCGGCAGCCAGTCAACGAGACTCGCTGAACCGGCCGGGGCCGGGTAGTCCGTTCCGCTCCGTGCGGGACCGGTGGTCAAAGTCATGGTGCAGCGCAACAAAGATGTTGCATTGCACACAAACTTCCGTTAGGTAATGCTAATACAAATGCGAAGGCTTCTTAAAAGTCGCCCCCCCCAAACGAAGGATGAAACGATGTCCAAGACCACTGAAAAGACCGCTGAATTTATCGAAAACGCGTACCCCGCTTTTGATGCATCCAAGGCCATCGAGCAGGTCAGCGCTTTCACGGAAAAGGGCGTTGAGCAGTCGAAAGAAGTTCTCGCCAAATTCAAGGCGGATTCGGAGACGACCCAGAAGGCTCTCGAGACGAGCTTCGCATCCGCCAAAGCCGCTTCCAGCAACCTGTCGCTGAAGACAATTGCCGTTCTGCGCGCCAACACCGAAGCCGCCTTCTCTCATTTCGAAGCCCTAATTGCCGTAAAGTCGCCTTCCGAATTCGTTGAACTGCAGGCCGCCTTCGTCCGTAAGCAGGTTGAAAGTGCCGTCGAGCAGACCAGGGAACTACAGGCCGTCACGACCAAAGCCGTCGAGGACGTATCCGAGCCGATCAAGTCCGCCTTCGAGAAGGCGGTCAAGGACCTCAAGGTCGCCTAGCTTTTTCTGGGGCGGATAGAGCGGGGCGGGTTGTCGCGGCTCTCCATTAGGAGAGCCGCGGCTAACTATGCACTTGTCAGTCCTCTTCCTTCAAATTCTCGGCTTCGTCCTTCAGCTTCGGCCAGTCCGCGCCGTGCTTGCGGAGCAGGCCGCGCGCCTGGTTGGGCGACAAGTCCGTAACTTCAGTGAGGTGTTGAACCTCTAGCTCCTGGCCCTTTACTACCCGGCTCGCGCCGCTTGATTTCTTGACGGCCATTTCTGCGTCCTTCCCCGGTGTACCAAACAGATGAACGAGCACCGGTCTGCATGGTTCCGGCATACGGAACTATCTGCCTGCCGCGTGGTTTCTCCGTCGAAGGAGAACCACCATGCTTAGACTGTTGATCCGCCTCGGTGCGATCTATGCGGCGTTTCAAATCGGCAGGGAATACGGCCGCGCCGAGACGGAGGTCATGCTGTTGCCGTCCGTCGACTATGAGAGACGCCCATCGGCAAGGAACGAGGCGGAGTTTGGGGAGCCGACCTAAGTGCGGTTCCGACTAGTGCAAATCGAATGCTTGGCCTGCATCCCTCAACTGCTGAAGCGTCTTTCCGGCGCAACTTCCCGACCAGTCGCCGCCCACCGCTTCGGCGGTTCCGTGAACCGTCACAGTACCAGCCTGCCTATCCGGCGAAATGTATACGGCAACGCCGTCCGGATCGATCTTCGCCAGGTAGAATGAGCGATCAGTCCCGCTGAGTTCGCAGTGCACCATGAACGGGAAGTCGCTGAATGAGGGCTCGCTAGCCGCAAGTGCTTGAAAGCTGAGCACCGCTGCAACCGAAAAAAACAATCACGGCAACGAGGGAAATTTGTCTGGCCATCTCGCGCTCCTTCGTCGAGCCACCGCCAAAACACTATGTGTCAAAAGGAGTTTCAAGCGTGCAACGATCTCACCGCCACGTCAATCTAGCATATTTAGACACAGACTCGTCGTCGGCCGTAAGGCACCGGCAGTCAAAACCTCGGCAAATCTCGGCCTTGCGAACCCGCTCCCAAGTCTGAAGGTTGCGGGCCCCGCCTGCACTGCTCTCACACAGCGGTCGACCGACAGCCTGCACGCTCAGTGAACGAACATCAGCGGGCTCCCCTCCGTGAAGTCGGACCAGGCGGTGTCGAGTGAAATGACGCTGACGATCTTTGAACCGCAGCTCCCGCGGCAATCGCCACCAGTTCACAGCCCTGTTTCAAGCCAGGCGAGGGCCTCGTCCGTTTCCGCTAATGCAAATTGCTTGATCTTGGGATGGACCCGGCAGACTGGCGCCGCGCGGTATGATCTTTACTAATTCACAATCCGTGACATGGCATTCTTTGGATCTGTTGATGGTGGTCGGAGACGAATTTCAGATGTGCCACGAACGCCTCGAAACTCTCCCAGCTGGGGAATGACTCCGTTCGGATCATCAGGCGTCGGCCGGTTCTGCGAACTGCTGTCTGCTTCGATCTGCTCAGCGAATTTTGCGAAATCGGCTTCCTCAAGAGGTCCGTCTGCAGTCGCGATCAGGATGTCTGGTTCGTTCAACAGCTCGAAACGAAGCATTGAGGCTTCTCCTCTTTTAGGCAGGTGACGCCGGCTGGCACCGCAATCGCCGGCCGGTTCAGGACCAGTTTAGCCCGCCCCTCCAGCGTAGGCACCGATCAAGTGCAAATTGTGAAGGATTACCTGCAGACCCAAGGCAGCCTGGGTCACGCCAAGCACCACCGCAAACACTTGCAGTGCGGTTCCGGTCCATCTGAGAATAGTCTCAGCAAACTGCATCGCCAGCCAATTGAGAGCCAGGATCAGCGACACAATTCCGGCCACTGTGATTGACTGGTCGTGGTGACCAGTGGCCAGGGTCGCAAACACGATGACTGCGGCAATGCCGTAAGGCGTGACGATCGTCGGGAAAGCAAGGGGTGTGAGTGCAAGACCCAAGTCCGCCTGCTGGCCATACTCCTGCTGCGGTCCCGGCACGCCGGCGGACTGATGCAGCACGGTCTGCAAGGCCACAAGAAACAGG
>NZ_JBWKME010000037.1:0-30862 GCF_056431085.1 Mesorhizobium waitakense
GTTGCGTCCCGGATATGTTTGACAAGACCGTGGATCGCTACAGCCACGGTGCGCGCGGCGTCATCGAGAAGACGACTGATTTCAATCACAACGTCGGCATCTATGTCGCGTGGCAAATCTCGCATACATCCTCTCCCACCTACAGGAATATTGCCGCCTTCCCGTCCATTGTCGAGTCGAGCAGACGAAACGTCGGGCTGCTCGATGGGCTGAACTCCTCCCCAGCAGACCTGCTTCTCAGCTTACCGCGTACAGCAAAATCCTTTTCCGGATCGGGTTTGATGAACAAAGGCCACTGGACCTTTCCAATCGTGGGGTTCCGATCCGGAGGAATGGAGACGACTATCCTGTTGAGCGATATCGCGGCTCCGCGGCCGCCAGTATAGAGCTGGCCGAGATTTTCAGACTGCTTGCGCGTCGTCGCGACCAGCATATCCACTTGGCTGGCATCGCTGGCGGCAAGGGCCAGAGGATGAAAGGCATATTCCCCTCGGGTCGCGCAGCCGATCAGCGCGCATAATATCGCCGACATGAGCAGAACCCGCGTGGACCGGACAAGAAGGGCCGCCATTCCGTTGCATAGAAGTCCTATCGTTCGGGCGGATTCCCTGTTCGTTAGTACGCGTCGCATCACCGAGGCCGCTTTCTGGGTGCGAAACGCATTGCGGGCACAGCCGCCAGTGGCGGCGCTGGCCCATGTTGTGGGAACCGTATGACCTGCTCGTCAGGCGCATTTCCGAAGGCCATCAGGGCCTCCGCGGGCGCTTGGACGCGCTGATAGCGTCGAGGAAGCCTGTCACGACCGGCATGGTGCTGGCTGTCAGGTCGGACTCTTCGGGCGCGCGTAGCCAATCGAGAATCGATCCATTGCACAGTAGAAGGAGCGCGCGCGGCGCCAATTCCGGCGACAAGGCGGGCGCAAGCAGGCCACGCGCGGCGGCCTGTCCGATGACGGATTCAAAAATTCTCTGCAGCGCCATGTCTGCATCTCGCTGGCGCGCAATAACCGGCTGCATGTCGTCGGCATATTCGCACCGGAGCCATAGTATCGTTAGAATGCGGGGGCGTTCGAGGTGGATTTCGAATGACCGCAGTCCGTCGCCAATTGCGCCTGCCAATTCGGCCAGCGGATCAAGATCGGGGTAGGCGGCGAGGCGGGCCTTGAGCCGTTCACCGAGTTCCTCGTTTGGCACGTTGGCCCGCCGCTCAAGTGCCGTGAATATCTCTTGCTTGTTGTGGAAATGCCAGTAGATGGCGCCACGTGTTACCCCTGCCGCACTAGCGATCTGTTCAAGGGTAGCACGGGTTACGCCGCGATCGATTGGAAAACATCGATTGCTGCAGCCAACACGGCCTCACGTGTCCGCTCGGCCTCGGCCTTAGTGCGTCTCATAAATCATTTCCTTCGAGGTACCTTTTTTACATACATCCCTAGCTCTTTCATCATATATACATTCATGAATGTATATGAAACACCGGGTTTTCCCGCTGTGATGTGACTACCCGTATGAACGAACAAAGTTCGGTCTGAAGGCTAAGCCCTTCACGGCTTACTCGCTCAGGGCAGCATTAAGACCGCAACGCGGGAGCAGCTACGCCCTATTTACGTCGACCCACGCTCCCTTAAGCGGCCTGGAGAAGTGAGCAAGGACTGCAATCAGACAGACTTCGATCGAAACCGACCAGTAAATGTGCCCGAGGATCTCGCTCCACAACTCATATCTATTCAGATTCCACAGCCATCCCGTTGCACCGTTTGCGTAGGACGGATTTCTGAAACCAAGTAGGGGAATTAAAAACCCATGCATGACAATTGCGATGGTCAATCCATAGAGAGCGCCATGCCAGAGTCTAATTTTTGGAAAAAAGGCTGAAACAAAAACGTATACAAACGCAAACATAAAGCTGAACAACCAATGATATAGCGTGACTGCCCCTGGTACTTTTACTCCCTGGTATACGTAATCCAGAGAATGAGAATTAACTCCAAGCCACCCGAGCCACGCATCAATGTGCGCTGCCGGAGGAGAGATCTCGCCCGGCATCCGAGGCGGCATATTGACCTCAGAGCCCCATTTAACAAGCGAGCTAAAAAAGCCGCCAATGATTGTCGTCCAAATTATTATGCCGAGATTAATTTGGCGCTCCAGCATGATGGGACTTCCTTTATTTCTTTGATATCCGTAACGGCTTGAGATCATGGTCTGACGGGGCTCATTTTCCCGTGCCTACTCGAAACTCGCGGGGTCGGCTTGCGGCGATATTCGCTAGGAATGCCTCCCCGTCCCCTTCAGAACGGGCCGGGTTGAGCCACCAATTATTGGTTAGGCTTTCGCGAAGCCTTCGCTACTATTTAGCAACGCTGCAGTCCCGGTTCCTATTGTGCGCTGGGAAAGTGAGCATTCTCGGATGCTAAAATCGGCATACTTTGGTTTACACCTCTTCGATAAGCTCAATGAAACCGCCTCCCGATGCACGCTGCCCTATGGGTGTTTCTGAGACCGAACTGATTTCGGAATGGTCAAGAGCGGCATACGTTAGTTCACCAGATTGGTAGCGCGACGTTTTTCAACCGCTTATCCCTTTCGCTCAGGGGACCGCAAGATGTTGGGTGATTGGATAGGGAAGGTATCGTTCCCTACTGGAGATTCGGCGGAACATTGGTTAATGTCAACAGGCTGGATGCAGCTGCCTACAGCTTCATGATTCGGGGAAGGCAGTCTCGTTCCGTCTCAGGTAATTGCTGCTTGCTAAACGGTCTGGACATTGACCGGGCATCAGTTTCTTAATCGTTCTCTTGGCGCACAGGATACGAGAGAGTGACCGTATTCCCTGACCTTCGTTCGGCGATCGACCTGAAATGCTGACAAATCAGGCCAAGTTCGCCGAATGACCCGTCGACGGCGGCCTTGTTATGCTCTTCCGGGGAAATCTCAGCCCAGTCCAGCTGGATTCCATAACGGCGCGCGATCAAGGAGAAGAAGACCTTCTGGGATCGCCCGTTGCCTTCACGGAATGGATGGACCTGGTTGAGGTCGACGTAGGCGCCAGCGAATTCCTCGGCGATCTTTTCGAATGGGGCATGATCGAGGTGCCGAAGCGTAGCCTTGAGTCCATCAAGCACTCGAGTCCCTTCGGCCTCGATGCGCGAGGGTTCGCAGAAACGGGATCGGCCCCGTTCGTTGTCCTTGATGAGGAAGACCGTGCGATACTCGCCGGCCCAGTCATAGACATCCCGGAAGAGAACCTTGTGGACGGTTCGCCATCCACGCATGGAGATTTGGATGTTTCGCTGCGAAGCGAACAACTCCGCTGCCCCCACTTCGGCATAATGGTACTCGGCTTCCCAAAGTTCCTCGATCGTTGTCAGGCCGATCTCGTTTCGAAGGAGCCCTTCAGAGCCTGGAACGAGATATGGGTCAGCCATTCCGTTTCCAGCGGGAATCGATCTCCTTCCGGAACTCCTTGATCGAAATCTCGCCAGAAATGTAGCGCTCCCGAAGCGCCTTGAACGCCGGAGACGGGGTTAACCCCTCAAACCCTGATATCGCCGCGATCTGCCTCATGTCTTCATGACGACTATGCTTGCCGAAGCTCCCTGGGTTCAGAGATTCGCTGAGGCGACTATCGTCCATCGACCGATTTTTGACGGCAATCTTTCCCATGAACCGTTATTTCCTGTTTCGTGCCTACATGCCCTTAACATAAGCGATTCAGCCGCAGGAAACAAATGGAGCTTCCTTCAAATCGGGCCTTGGGTATGATGTCGGAATAGCCCGCCCAAACCGCCGGTCACTCGGCCGCCAGCGCCATGGCCAGGTGCCGCTTTGGCGGCAACGCTACGATCCTGGGAAGATTCGCATAGGGATTCGGATAGCGTCGGCTCGTCTGGCGTTCCTCGCCTTGCCGCCGCGGCGCCAGCATGGCCGCCCCGCCTTCCGACGTGCGTGATGGCGCTGATCGCCGAACTTTCGCACACCGTCGAAATCCCATTGGAAGCCGCCATACGCGCCTGGATCCTTCCTCCTCCTTCAGGCGATCCACCCACCAGACGAGTTCCTCCAGCACCTTGACCCACGACGACCGATCTCTCGAAAAGTGCCTCGAATTCCTTCCTAGATGCCGTAATGGCCCGGCCTCGAGCCCAATGCGACTAACAGACAATTCCAGTTCGTCGAAATAGCGGACCAGCGCCTCCGGCTCGCTGGCGATCTTGACCTCGCGCATGATCGTTCCGGTCGCGTCAACAATGCACACGCTGCTCTCTTCCAGAGAGACATCGATTCCCGCATAATGTTCCATGGCTGTTCCTCTCATGATGTTGGAGCCGATCGCCCGGACTCCGTTTCAACACCATCATTCTGAGGGACAGCCACCCAACCTGGCTATGCTCGCGAAGGCCGGCCCATTACGGCATCTAGTTCGAGAAAGGCTCGTAGCGCAGCGGCATGCTGTCGGTGATTTCGGCGACTTCAGCCGGAAAGAGGGCAATGCCATCGGCCAAAGCAATTGCCATCAAGTTGGCTGAGGATCCACGTTCGATCAGCTCAAGCACAGGTTCACCGGTTTCGGAGCGACCGGAAATGCGGACAGGCGCAAACTCGGTCCGGCCCTGACGCTTCTTGCAGGTGAAACCGGCCACCGCGGAAAACCATTGCGGTTGGACTTCGGTGAGGCCAGCCAATCTGCGTAACGCCGGCAGAATGATTTGCCGGAAAGCGACCAGCGCCGCATTGGGATTTCCCGGTAGTCCGGCAAAGAGCTTGCTCTGGATTGTCCCAACCTTCAACGGCTTGCCTGGTCGCATCGCCACCTTAAGGACATCGAGGCGGGCACCGTGCTGCAGCGCGGCGGCAATCATATGATCTTCTTCGCCGGCCGAGACGCCGCCGGTCGTCACCAGTGCGTCACAGGAGGCGACCGCCCGCTCGACCGCATCGGCGAGGAGGTCCGGACTGTCCGGCACAATGCCAAAGTCGACCACTTCTGCCCAAGGGCATGCCGCCAGCAGCGAGCGCAACATAACCCTGTTGGAATTATAGATTTGGCCGTGCGCGAGGGGCTCGCCCGGTTCCTTTAGTTCGGAGCCTGTCGACAGAAGCCCAATGCGGATCCTTCGAAGCACCTCGACGTCAGCGATCCCCACGGCAGCCAGCAAGGTCAAGTCCCTGGCAGACAGAGCCTTGCCCCGCGTAACGAGCTCAGATCCCGCACCGACGTCCTCGCCGGCGAGGCGGACATGTCGGCCGCGTCGCGGTCGCTCGAATACGGTCACCATGTCACTGGAGCGTTCGCATTGCTCTTGCATGACCACGGCATCGAACCCCGCCGGCACGGGTGCGCCCGTGAAGATACGAAGCGCCGTTCGCGGATCCAGATGGTCATGCGCCCGCACATCGCCAGCTGCTACCCGGCCTGCCACCCGAAATGTCCAGGGGCCGTCCCCGTTGAAATCCGACGTTCGCACCGCAAACCCGTCCATTGCGGAATTATCGAAGGGCGGGAGCGCTATCGGGGAATGAATGGCTACCGCGCAGACCCGCCCCAATGACGCGGCCAGCGAGAGATGTTCCCGGTAGCGGACAGTGTGAGCGAGCGCCACGGCCTTGGCCACAGCGGCTTCAAAAGCAATGGTTTTGCCGCTCTGCGCTGCGGAGCAGTCGGCTGGCAAAACGCGGTTCGCGGCATGAAACACGATCGCTCCTCCTTGCGTTTGCTCACGCACCACTCCCGCCAAAGGGCGTCTAGCCAGACAGGCTTTTGAGATAAGCGATGACGTTCTTGATGTCGTCGGGATTCTTGAGGCCAGGAAACCCCATTTTGTTCGTCGGCACTTTCGCCTTGGGATTGGCGAGATATTCCGTGAGGTTAGGCTCGTCCCAGACAAGACCGGCCGCGCCCGCATCTTTCATGGCTTTCGAATAGGAATAGCCGGGTACGGTTCCGGCTACTCGCCCACCCACGCCTTTCAGGGTTGGTCCGACTTTATTCGCATCGGTATCAGCGTTGTGACAGGCGGCACATTTTTTGAAGACCATCTTGCCGGCCTCTATATCCTGGGCCAGGGCGACCGGCGGCAGTAACGCCAAAATCATAGTGGCGCCGACGAGCAGGTGTTTCACGCAGGAACTCTCCATTTTGGATTGAAGGCACGGTTGCTGCCGCGGGCGTCGGCTCGCGGCAGCGTCGAACTTAGCTCGCCTGATACTCCGTGGATTTGAAGGACAGGTGCTTCACGCTTTCGGGGGCATCCGAGATCTTGCGGATGTTGGCCCAGGTCTGTTTGTAGTTGGGCAGGATCAGTTCGTTGGTGCCGGCGTTGATGACATTGCCGACTACGCCTGTCGGGAACTCGAACAGCATGAAAGTCTCGGCTTTCTTGGCGGTTGGCGTTGGATAGGCCATCGCCTGTGTCGAGCCACTTTCATTGTTGAACTCGACAAGAGCGCCGTTGTTTAGCCCAAGCTCCTTCATGTCGTCGGGGCTGATCTGGATGAACGGATACGGCCACCGATCCGTGTCGAACTCGCTGTCCTGGTCGAGAAAGGCATTTTGCCAGACCGGGTTGGCGCGGCCGTTGTTGATGAGGAACTTGTTGTTTTTCTTCTGCTCCTCCTTGCCGGGCGCCTCCAGGCCACGCCATGCGGCCTCCATGAAGGTTGCCTTGCCATCCTTCGTGCCGAACTTCCCATTGGCATAGAGTCGTTTGGTGCCGACTATCTTGCCGTCCGCGAACGCGGTCGACGGTTCCTGGAAGCCATTGTTGCCCATGGCCCTCAATCGTTCATAGGTGACGTTCTCGCCACCCTTGGCGTTCTGGTGGTAGCCGTCCATGGACGCGTCTTCCTCGGTCTTCCAGTCGAAGCCCTTGAACTGGTCGGCATATTTGGCGTCGCCGCCCTCGCGGATGACTTTCTCCATATGCTGGGCAAGGCCTGCGGCGATCAGGCAAGCCGGTTTGGCGGAGCCGGGTGGGTCCATGTAACGTTCGACCAGCCGCATCCGACGCTCGCCGTTCATCGAGGTGAGGTTCATCTCGCCGGATTCGGCCGCCGGCAACCAGACGTGGCTGGCAGCACCGATCTTCGATGGGATGATGTCGACGTCGACGGAGAATAGCCCACCGGCCCTGATCGCGTCGGTGATTGCCTTCACCATCGCATCGCGGTCGCCATAAGGCACGGCATTCATGGCGTCCTTCACGATGTCGGTGCGTTTCTTGAAGACCATGTTGAACTGGTGGCTGTTCAGCGTGGTCTTGTAGTGATCGCAGGCCCAGATGTGGTGGACCCCGCCCTTGCCTTCGATCAGCAGCTTGTCGACGTAGGCGGCCGGGCGGCCGACATGGGCGTCGGACGGCCGCACGTAGCCTTCCTGGTGGCCGCCCATGCGCACGCATCCCCCACCCTCGCGACCGACATTGCCGGTTGCTAGCGCCACGTTCACCAGCGCCGCGTTGGTCCGGCAATTCTCGTTGCCCCAGATGAGGCCCTTCTCGTATGCGATCATCGTCCGCCGGCGCTTGCCGTCCTTGGGTTCGGCGATCCAGGCCGCCGACTGCCTGATCTGGTCGACCGTCAGCCCGGTGATCTTCGCCGCGTCCTCAAGCGACGTCTTGTTGGCGGCAGCCGCCTTGTCGAAATCTTTCGCGGAGGCGTCAATGAAGGCTTTGTCGACCCAGCCTTTGCTGGCGATCTCGGTGAGCCAGGCGTTGAAGAGCACCATGTCCGTGCCGGAATTGATGGCAAGGTGCATGACGTTGTACTTGCCGGCCTCGGCTTCGGCGGCGTTGATCGACACGGTCCGCCGCGGATCGACGAAAATGATCCGCCCGCTGGCGTGGGATTCACCCGGCAGCTGTGCTTTCTTCTTGTCCATGGAAGCTCCGCGCAGGTTCGGAATCCAGTGGTTCAAGAAATAGTTGGTCTGGGTTTCGAGCGGATTGTTGCCGACCGACACCATGGTATCGGCCAGTTCGGCATCCTCGTAGCAATTGTTGAGCTCGCCGACACCCATATCGCGGGTGGCATGGACTTCGGAGTTGTAGGCCGGCCGGTTGTAACTGCGGATGTTCTTGATTTTCATCGCACCAAAATAGAGCTTGCCGGTGCCCCAGGTATTTTCGTAGCCGCCGGCCGAGCCGCCATGATCGAGCACGGAAATGAACAGACCGTCCTCACCTTGATCCTTGATGACGGCCGCCGTGACCCTTGCCACGAGGTCCAGGGCGTCGTCCCACGATGTTGGCTGCATCTGCCCGTAACGCCAGACCGTCGGGCTGGTCAGCCGCTGCTGCTGCGAGCCACGGGCGGTTGAGTAGCGCAGTTCGCCCATGCGTGCGCCGCGCACCGAACCGAGACCAGAGTTCACCACGCACTCGGAATCGGGCTTGAGGACGATATGCACGTCCTGCCCGTCCTGCTTGACGATGTTGTACATCGAGGCTGCATACCAGGCGTCGGTCTCGGCAGGTTGCTACTGGGAAGGTCGACCCCGAAAGCGTTCGAAGCGGCAGCTGTGCCGCCCTGCTTGTTCGCCGGCCAAGTGTAGGCATGGTAGCCGCAACCGACGATGCAGTAATGGCAGGTGACGTTTTGTTTCTTGGCGTCGGCCGGAATGATCGGCAGACGGGCGACGTGACGTTTGTAAGCCATGATCCGATCCTCCCTTAAAGTACGTTGCTCAGGCGGCCATACAGCAGCTCGTCCACACCCTCGGCGTGGATGTCGCCCTTGGCATCGATGCGAAGTGCGTACTGGGGAAGATTGGGCCGTCGACTGGCCCCAGATCTGCTTGCCGCCGGCATCGGCGTCGAAGCGCGAATAGTGGCCGGGACAATTGAAGGAATGATCGTCCGCGTTGTAGTTCAGCGGAAAGCCCCTATGGGGACAGGTCGTCGAGAACCCGACAATGTCGCCATCCGGGCCGGCGCCGCCGTCGACCTTGGTGCCAAGTTTCAGCAACACGCCGGGCGCATTTTCATCGGGGCAGCCGACGTCGAACGGCTCGTTCGGCTTCAAGTCGGCAATGTTGGCCAGCTTGTTGGAGGGGTATTCGACAAGAGCCAGGCCAGGGGCAGCCTTGGTCTGGGCTTGCACAGGCAGTGCAACGGCCGTGGCCATCCGGGCAGCAGCGAATGCCCCGCCCCTTAGAAACTGACGCCGGCCGACGTCGACCAGCTTGTTGCAACGATCCATGCAAACCTCCCTTTGGGCGAACTTCTTCGCCAAGAGCTCTGCAACGCTTGTGCCAATCGCAGAAAATGTTGGTTTTCATCGAAAGAGCGTGGAGAAAACACGGGAAACTCCTGCTTCACGTCCGGAAATCCGAACATGCTGCGCTGCCGAAGGTTCAGGAAGTCGAACGCGCCCGATCGGCGGGGCCGAGCCGCGTCATCTTCTCCCAAAGAGTAGTCCGGGAGACTGCAAGCAGTGCGGCTGCCTTCGCGATTTGGCCGCCGGTTTCGTCCAACGCCCGCGCGATCTGACGTCGTTCTGCCGCGTCACGAACATCGGCCAGCGGAGCGAAGGTCGTATTTTCTGATTTTGCCGCACGTTCCGGGAACAGGTCGCCCGGCATGATCCATTCGCTGGTTGACAAGGCGACGGCCCGTTCGACCCTGTTCCGCAGTTCCCGCACATTTCCGGGCCAGCGATGGGCAAGAGCTGCTTCCTGCGCCAACGCGCTGAATCCGCGGATGCGCACGTCAGACCGGCTCACCGCATTTTCCAGAAATCGGTCGAGCAGCCAGGTGATGTCCTCATGGCGCTCGCGCAGGGGCGGGACTGTCACCGGCAACACGGCAAGCCGAAATCGAGGTCCTCGCGGAAGCCTGATGGTCCGCCACGCTGACCAAGGTCGCGATGCGTGGCCGAGACGACCCGTGCACGAAACTTGCAGGGGGTCTCGCCACCGACTCGGTTGAAGCTTCCGTCCTCGATCACCGTAGAAGTTTGGCTTGGAGCGGGCATCGGCATGTCGCCGATTTCATCCAGGAATAACGTGCCTGCTCCAGCTCGCTCGGCATAGCCGAGGTGCCGTTGCTGGGCGCCGGTGAACGCCCCTTTCTCATGCCCGAAAATCTTACTCCCAATCCTCGGCACCGAATAACCGCAGTTTTTAACGACCGTTCACACCCAGAGGAAAATCTCCAGCACAATCGGACGGGGGGAGGCTCAGCCCCATGAGCAGGGTGGCGCGCGAGGAAGCCAATCCAGTTTCGTCGGCAACGTTTGCGCCGCTCGAGAGTCCGACTTTTCGTCCGATCTGGCTGGCGAACCAGGTATCCAGTCTTGGCTGGCTGATGCAGACCGTTGCGATCAGTTGGCTGATGGCAACCATCTCGACTTCGGACGTGATGGTCGCCCTGGTGCAGGCTTCGAGGACGCTGCCCGTATTCATTCTGTCGATCTTCGCCGGGGCCATTGCCGACAGTTTCAGCCGCCGCCAATGTGATGATGCTCGGCTGGTGCGTGATAGCTTTGTCGTCGACGATGCTGACTGCTACTGTGGCGCTGGGGTTCTACAATCCATGGATGATCCTCGCATTCAGCTGTTTGGCCGGATGCGGCGCCGCTTTCACCGACCCTGCCTGGCACGCCTCGGTCGGTGACATCCTGCGAAAGCGGGATGTTCCAGCCGCGGTCACACTGATCTCGGTCGGCTACAACGCCATGCGAAGCATCGGTCCGGCGTTCGGCGGCATCGTCGTTGCCTCCTTCGGACCACTGACGGCTTTCGCCATCGCGACGCTGACCTATCTGACGCTGCTGTGGACCGTTGGGCGCTGCAAATGGAATGTGCGCTCTTCGCCTCTTCCGCGCGAGCCATTGACCACAGCTATGCATGACGGAGCGCGCTTCACGGCGCTGTCGGGAGAGATCAAGGCGGCAATCGCGCGCGGAGCGCTTTTCGGCCTGACTAGCATCTCCATACTGGCGCTGCTGCCCCTGGTCACCCGCGATCAATTGGGGGGAGGACCGATCGGTTATGGTATCCTGATGGCCGGCTTCGGGACGGGCGCCTTGTGCACCGGCATCTGCAACAACATCCTGCGACGGTCGCTGTCCCAAGAGCGTCTGACGACACTGGCCTGCATCGCCTGCGCGGCTTGTTGTCTTTCGCTTGCCCTGACGCCTTCACTGGTGGTGGCGGCTATTGCTTTGGCGCTCGGCGGCGCTGGCTGGGTCGTCACCTGGACGGGGCTTGACGTGAGCGTGCAACTGTCAAGCCCAAGGTGGGTCGTTGGTCGCACGCTCTCGATCTACTCTGCCCTCTCGTCGGGCG
The DNA here is from genome assembly GCF_056431085.1 of Mesorhizobium waitakense. Taxonomy (NCBI): domain Bacteria; kingdom Pseudomonadati; phylum Pseudomonadota; class Alphaproteobacteria; order Hyphomicrobiales; family Phyllobacteriaceae; genus Mesorhizobium; species Mesorhizobium waitakense. The sequence continues at coordinate 11,287 of NZ_JBWKME010000037.1, forward strand.
GCATCGCGGCCGGCAGCTGGCTGTGGGGCACGGTGGCTGAGAACTATTCGCTTACCGTGGCGCTGGAGAGCTCCGCTGGCGCTCTCCTGCTTGTCGCCTTCACCGGGTTACTGTTGCCTATTCGTCAATGGAAAGATTCTGACCAAGATCCTCTTGGCTTCGAAACGCCTGCGGTCGCGGTGGACTTGAAGTCGAGAAGCGGGCCGATCGTCGTCAAGATCGAGTACTCAATCCCGGAGACGAACGTCGAAGCCTTCCTGGAACAGATGCGCGAACGACGGCGAGTGCAAAGCCGTGTTGGTGCCCGGCACTGGAACCTTCAGCGCGATCTCCAGGAGCCTTCCCAGTGGACAGAGACATTCCGCACGCCGACCTGGATGGACTACCTTCGCTTGAACCATCGCCTCACAGCGGCGGACAAGGAGTTGGATCAGCGGCTGCTCGAATTGAACGTGGGCGAGCTTCCACCTCGCACGAGGCTGTCGATCGAGCGACCGACGGGAGCGACCCGTAAGCGGGCTCAATCGACAGGTTTCTTTTTCCGACGGTGATCTCATCCAACGCCAACGACCGTTTTCGGCGAGACACGAAGCGCGGGAATGGACAAGGGTCTCCCCATCAGCGAATTCCCGTCGAGTTGGCTTCGATCCATTTGCGTTGGTGCCGAGCAGTTGCGAATTGTCGCTCTGGTGACGCCGCGCTTGGCCACAGAGTGTGGCCGGCTTGGACTTCGCCTTCCAGCCTTCGTAGACAGGAACCCCACGATGAGGACTGGCAATGCAGACGCGAACCGTGCTGGCGGTCCCGATGAAGTCGAACGACCGGTCTTCGTTCCGGCCGACGTAAACTCCGGCGCCGTTTCAACGCCGTCAGCGGCTTGTAAATGTCGAAAAACTTGTCCAAACGTCCGTCCGTCAAAGCGACGCGGATGAATAGCCGTAGCAGGGAGTAGACATGGTCTTTCGCTTGAAGGAGCGCCTCGGCCGGAAGTTTGAGGAAGAAGTGCAATTCTTCCGGTGCTGGCAAAGGGACAAAAAAGGAGTGGGCGCGCTCATGCCGACTTCTGTTCATGCGGCGCGCCGCATGGCTAGCGTGATCAGGCCAGCGTCCGGAATGCCAGTTCTCGAGCTTGGGGCAGGGACCGGGGTAATCACCAAGGCTATCCTGGACACGGGCGTGAAGCCACAGCAGCTGGTTTCGGTCGAATATTCGAAGGATTTCTACAATCGCCTCACCCTACGTTTTCCGTGCGTAGATTTTCGATTGGGCGATGCTTTTTCGCTGGGTGAAGTGCTGGCGGAACGAAATGCCGAACAGTTCGACTGTGTCATAAGCGCGGTGCCGATGTTGAGCTTCCCGATGGAGCTGCGCATCGCCTTGCTTGAGGATTTGCTGACCCGCATCCCTGCTGGCAGGCCAGTGATGCAAATCACCTACGGACCATTGTCGCCAGTGATCAAGATGCCGGACCGCTACATCGTGTCACACTACGATTTCGTCGTCCGCAATATCCCGCCCGCGCAGCTCTGGACTTACCGACGAGCGGTCTGACTCTGAACGCAGCCAACGCGCTGCGCGCTCCGCGAAATCGTGCCTGAAGCAGAGCGAGAGTTGGCCGAGTTTATCGACCTTAAAGCAGAGCGGATGCGACTGGCGAGGCAGGTCAGTGGTCTGGAGGCTGAGATCAAAAAACTCTCCGAAAAGCTCGACAACCCAGACTTCGTTGCTCGCGCGCCGGAGGAGGTGGTCGGAGAAAACCGAGAGCGTCTAGAGACGGCCCAAGCCGCCAAGCGGCGCCTGGATGTGGTGCTCAGCCGCTTTAGCTGCTGACCCACAGCCGTATTTTGTTGCTTGGAAGAGCTTTTTGACCATTCCGCAACACTCGCCATCCCCGTCCGGGATTTTACCTTTCATTCTTTGCATCCCAACTGTTTGCGGATTAGTGGCCCTGACAATCTGATCCGAGGACGAAATCAAACACTGGTTGAGGCCGACCAAATGGCACGGCCCGCAACGCGGCAGGCAGCCTTGTCGCTGCTTCAGCGTAGTCGGCGAGTATGGCTGGCGGGAGGCCAAGCGCGTTTTCGACAATATGTTCCGACGGGCCGTTCAGTCGACGAAACAGCATTGCGGCGCGCCGGGAGTGGCGCACCGCTGCAGCAGTTTTGCCCTCACGTATCTTCACGCCGGCTGCCGACAACAGGATCAATGCTTTAAAGAACACGCGAGAAGGGCCGCCTCGGTCCGCAACCTGCCAGAGACCTTCCCAAGCCTCATGTGCTTCCCAGTAATAACCGTGATTGAAGAGGTCGAGACCCCAGAGGAATGGATCCGAGCCAAGCGCCGCATCTGTGGCGACCGGCATCGGCTCGACAAGGTAGCTATGTCCAGCGGGATCGCGCACGGGATGCGGCTGCCTGCCGGGCAAGTACGCATAGGCTGGAAAGCTCTTTTTCGGCAGGTGGCGAGGACGCGATTTCGAACCAATGGCCATGGAGCAGGATATCACATGGATGGTCACTGCTCGATACGAAGTCCTTGTATTGCCCGGCGGTTGGCGACAATGCGTGGGAAGGCGGACGCGCGGCTTTATTGTGCGATGCAAATTTTTCTCTTCGCATCTGCACAAATTTGTGGCAAACGCTTCCATCGCGGTTGACGCAAGGGAAGGAAACTTGGTGAGCGCAACGGGAGCGGCCAAGGCGTTGACGCCGCCGGACATTGCGGCGCGCAAGGGCAAGATGCCACTTGTTTGCCTGACGGCCTATACGACGCCAATCGCAAAGCTGGTCGACGATCACTGCGATGTGGTTCTGGTCGGTGACAGCGTCGGCATGGTTCTCCATGGGCTTCCTTCGACAGTCGGCGTGACGCTCGAGATGATGATCATGCATGGCAAGGCCGTGCGGCGCGGGCTGGAAAAGGCGGTGATGGTGGTCGACATGCCTTTTGGTTCCTATGAGGAAAGTCCCGAGCAGGCCTTCCGCAATGCCGTCCGTCTGATGGCCGAAACCGGTTGTTCTGCGATCAAGCTCGAAGGCGGCGAGAGTATTGCCGGGACGATCCGGTTTCTTGCCATGCGCGGTGTTCCGGTGATGGGTCATGTCGGGCTGACGCCGCAGGCGGTCAATACTTTCGGTGGCTATCGCGTCCAAGGCCGAGGCGAGGATGCTGAGCACATCGTGCGCGATGCGATCACGGTGAGCGAGGCGGGCGCCTTCGCGGTCGTGCTTGAGAAAATACCCGAAGCGCTTGCCCGGCAGATCACACAGGAAGTCGCAATCCCCACCATTGGCATCGGCGCGTCGCCGGCTTGTGACGGGCAGATCCTGGTTGTCGATGACATGCTGGGCCTGTTTGGAACCTTCCGGCCGAAATTCGTCAAGCGCTATGCCGAGCTTGCCGGGACCGCCGAGGCAGCAATCGCGACGTATGCGAGCGAGGTGCGCGAGCGCCGCTTTCCAGCGGTCGAGCACGTCTTCGGCGACGTGCCACGTCCTGTCAATGGAGGAGAAGCCGCATGAGCATTCCGATTGTCCGGATCGTTGCCGAACTGCGCAGCATCGTCGCCGCGTGGCGCCGGGAAGGCTTCAAGGTCGCCGTTGTGCCGACCATGGGCGCCCTGCACGAGGGTCACCTGAGCTTGGTCCGTGCCGCACTTGCAAAGGCCGACCGGGTCATCGTGACGCTCTTCGTCAATCCCAAACAGTTCAACAGTGCCGGCGATCTGGCTGTCTATCCGCGCACCGAGCACGATGACGCCGCCAAGCTCGCGTCGGTCGGCACCCATATTCTGTATGCTCCCGATGCAGCCGACATATATCCGCAAGGCTTTGCCACAACGGTTTCGGTCGCCGGAGTGAGCGAGGGTCTGTGCGGAGCGTTCCGGCCCGGCCATTTCGACGGCGTGGCGACCGTGGTGACGAAGCTGTTCCTGCAGACCGGCGCCAATCTGGCGTTTTTCGGTGAAAAGGACTTTCAGCAGCTGCAAGTCCTGCGACGCCTGGTGCGTGACCTTGATATTCCGATCGAGATCGTCGCCTGTCCGACCGTGCGTGAAGCGGATGGGCTGGCGATGTCGTCGCGCAACACGCGACTGTCCGCCGCCGAGCGCCCCTCCGCGCCCCGACTGGCAGAGATCCTGTTCGAAACTGCCGGGCGGCTAAGCTCCGGAGAACCCGTAGAGCGCCTGCTGCATGAGGCTCGACAGGCGATCCTGGCTGCGGGCTTTTCGCGGGTGGAGTATCTCGAACTTCGCGCCGGCGATAATCTTGCCCTGATGGCCACGCCGGGTCGACCGGCGCGGCTGCTCGTCGCCGCCTGGCTCGGCCAGACGCGGCTGATCGACAATGTCGAGGTGGAGTCGGCGCAACGCTCGGTTCAAGCGTTGAAGCAAGCCGCTGCCTGACCCTCCTTCGCGGGGCCGAAGGAGCCAGATATCGGTCTCCCCATTGCAAACGGCCGAGCTGGCGGCGGGCCTCAACTCGGCATGCGGGCTGCGGTCATTCGGTTGAATTCCTCTGAAGCTGCTCGAACACAAACCGCTTGCCTTCGCGCACACTGTCTTCGAGCCGCTTTGCCTTTGCAAGATGCGCAGCAATCGCGCTGGCCAGCATGCAGCCTGTGCCACGCATCGATACTGCAAGACGCGGCGCATCGAAGCGAATGGGTTCTTGACCGGAGCGCAGCAGGATATCCGTCGATCGAAGTCCTTTTGCATGGCCGCCCTTGATCAGAATGGCCTGCGCGCCGGCGGCCAAGAGCTCCTGGCCTTGCCAGACCGCTTCATCCTCGTCGACCGCTTGCTCGGCGCCGATAAGGAGCGCCAGCTCGATGAGATTGGGTGTGACCAGACAGCAAAGCGGCATCAGATCACGCTTCAGGGCAGCGATGGCGCCTGCTTCCAGCAGCGCCCGGCCTGACGTGGAGGTGAGAACCGGGTCGAGTACTGCCGGCCCCTGCGGATTTTCACGGAGCACTGCGGCTGCGGCAGCGATGATCTCGGCGGTCGCGAGCATGCCGATCTTGATGGCCGCCACCTTGTTGGCCTGGAACGCAGCGCGCATCTGATCGGCGACCAGACCGGGTTGCTGATGATGGACGTCCATGACGGCTTCGTGCGTCTGCACCGTCAGCGCGGTGACAGCCAGAGAGATGCGCACGCCGATGGCAGAGATCGTCTCGATATCGCGAGCAATTCCGGCGCCCCCGCTGGAGTCCGATCCGCCGATGACAAGCACATGCGGTTCTCGCCTCAGCGCCATCGCTCCGTCTTTTCGATCCATTCTCGCGTGCGCGCTTCGGGATCAGCATTCAATGTGATGTCGGTGACCACAGCGGCGCTGTCGGCGCCGGCCTCGAAGACGCTGTCGATCCGCTCAGGATTGAGGCCGCCGATGGCGACCAATGGAATCGGCGCGACTTGGCACTTCCATTCGCTGATCCGTTCAAGTCCCTGCGGCGCCCATTTTATCTTCTTCAGGGTAGTGGGATAGATGGGACCGAGGGCGATGTAGTCAGGCTCGGCGGCCATCGCCGTTTCCAGTTCGGCATGATCGTGGGTCGACAGCCCGAGCTTCAATCCGGCGTACTTGATCGCCAACAAATCGGCCGCAGCCAAATCCTCCTGGCCGAGATGAACGAAGTCGCAGCCTTCCTCGATGGCAAGTCGCCAATAATCGTTGACGATCAGTTGGCAACCATGGACCGCGCAGACGTCGTTCGCGCGGCGCATTTCGGCGCGCAGCCCGTCCTCGTCCCTGTCCTTGATGCGAAGCTGGACGAGCTTCACGCCGAGCGGCACCAGCCGTTCGATCCAGGCGGCGCTGTCGACGATCAGGTAGAAGGGATCGAGCTTCATGAAAAAACCGCCCTGCCGAATGTCGGCGTCGATGGCACGGCCACCTCGCGCGGTTCGAGCATTCCCGAACTGAAGGCTTCTCGACCGGCATCGACCGCCTTGCCGAAAGCGCGCGCCATGCCGACCGGATCGGCCGCCTTGGCAACCGCCGTATTCAGGAGCACGGCGTCGAAGCCGAGTTCCATGACGGTTGCCGCGTGCGACGGCCGTCCCAGCCCCGCATCCACGATCAGCGGGATGCCTGGGAAATGTCCGCGCATCGAGCGCAGCGCCATACTGTTGACCGGCCCGAGGGCGGAACCGATTGGCGCGCACCACGGCATCAGGACCTTGCAGCCCGCTGCCAGCAGCCGCTCGGCGACAACGACGTCGTCGGTGGTGTAGGGGAATACCGCAAAACCGTCCTCGCACAGGATGCGGGCGGCTTCGACCAAGCCGAACACATCCGGCTGCAGCGTGTCGTGGTTGCCGATCACTTCGAGCTTGATCCAGCTCGTAGCGAAGACTTCGCGCGCCATTTTCGCGGTGATGACCGCTTCCTTGACGGAGTGGCAGCCGGCAGTGTTGGGCAGGATTCTCGTGCCGAGCGAGCGGATCAGCGACCAGAACTTTTCGCCGGCCCTGCCGCCCGCCATCTCACGGCGCAACGATACGGTCACTACTGACGTGCCCGACGCCTTGACCGCATCGGCAAGGATGGCCGGTGAAGGATATTGCGCCGTGCCGAGAAGCAGCCGGGAGGACAGTGGCGTTCCGAAAAGCTCGAACATGCTAGCCTCCCTGCATCGGCGAGAGGATTTCGATCCAGTCGCCGTCGCTCAACTGGAACTCCGCCCGATGGGCTTTGTGCACGAGGTCGCTGTTGACGGCCGTCGCCAGCCAATCGCCCTCATAGTCGAGCGCTGCAAGCAGCTCTGCCAGCGTGGTGGCGGCAACCTCATGCGCTTCGCCGTTTACGGTCAATTTCATCAGGCAAGCTCCATGGGTTCGTCAGCGAAGACGAGTTCGGCCGCCTGCCGCGCCATGGCTGGCGCGAGAAGAAAGCCATGGCGATAAAGCCCGTTGATGGCGACGGTGTTTCCACGCGCTTCGACACGCGGCAGATTGTCGGAGAAGGCCGGGCGAACACCGACGCCGGTCTCGACGATACCGGCCTCGCCGAAGGCTGGATGGAGCGCGCAGGCCGTGCCCAGAAGCTCCATCATAGAGCGGACCGTGACCGGTCCAGCGCCGTCGCTCTCGATCATCGTCGCGCCGATCATGAAACGATGGTTGGCGCGCGGTACCGTGTATAGCGGAAAGCGCGGATGAAGCAGCCGCACGGGGCGCGATAGCGCGATATCAGGCGTGTGCAGGATCATCATCTCGCCGCGCACGCCGCGCAGCCTTCCGTCGTCCGCCGCCATTCCCGTGCAGTCGATCTCGTGCTCGAACCCGGGAAGCTGCCGCGCGTCCGTGGCGAAGCTGATGTCGACACCCATCGCGACAAGCTTGTCGTGAAGCGCCGCCATCGCCCGGCGCGGGTCGAGATGCGCCTCGCCGGGGAAGAACAGCCCACGCCGGAAACGCCCGGCGAGATCGGGCTCCAGCCGCGCGATTTCCGCTTCATCGAGCCAGCGATGGCCCGAGGTGCGGCCGGCGAAGCGGTCCAGCTCGCCGCTGTCACGCGGCGGCGCCACAACCAGTGTTCCGGCCTGCGTCACCTGACCAGGCAGCACCGCCTCCCACCAGTCGGCGGCGCCGCGTCCGAGATCCAGCACCGGCTGCTCGGCGCTTTCGCGCTCGCACCACGGCGCCAGCATGCCGCCGGCGAACCATGATGCATTGCCGCCGAGACCCGACCCGATTTCGGCGACGGTGACCGCTGCGCCGCGAGCGGCGAGTTCGAAGGCTGCGGTGAGGCCGGCAACGCCGGCCCCTTTTACCAGAACCCTCATGACGGCCCTGGTCCTTTGGGCGCGCTGTCGCTCACCGGCATGTAGAGATTGCCGCCATCGCGATATTTTTCCGCCATCGCCGCCATTCCTTCCTTCTGCGCTTCGGCACGAATGTCGTGGGAGATGCGCATGGAGCAGAATTTCGGCCCGCACATCGAGCAGAAGTGCGCCAGTTTGTGCGCCTCCTTTGGCAAAGTCTGGTCGTGGAAGGAGCGCGCCGTTTCGGGATCGAGCGACAGGTTGAACTGATCCTCCCAGCGGAACTCGAAGCGTGCGCGGGAAAGGGCATCATCCCTGACTTTCGCCGCCGGGTGGCCCTTGGCGAGGTCGGCGGCGTGCGCGGCTATCTTGTAGGTGATCACGCCGGTCTTGACGTCGTTGCGGTCCGGCAGCCCAAGATGCTCCTTCGGCGTCACGTAACAGAGCATCGCGGTGCCGAACCAGCCGATCATCGCGGCACCGATGCCCGACGTGATGTGGTCGTAGCCCGGCGCTATGTCCGTCGTCAGCGGCCCGAGCGTATAGAAGGGCGCTTCACCGCAGATTGCGAGCTGCTTGTCCATGTTCTGCTTGATCTTGTGCATGGGGACGTGGCCAGGCCCTTCGATCATCACCTGGCAATCCTTCGCCCATGCGATCTTCGTCAGTTCGCCAAGCGTTTCCAGTTCGGCGAATTGCGCGGCGTCGTTGGCGTCGGCGATCGAACCGGGGCGAAGTCCATCGCCGAGCGAGAACGAAACGTCATAGGCGCGGCAGATGTCGCAGATCTCCTCGAAATGCTCGTAGAGGAAGCTCTCCTTGTGATGGTGCAGGCACCACTTCGCCATGATCGAGCCGCCTCGGCTGACGATGCCGGTAACCCGCTCCACCGTGAGCGGGATGTAATGCAGCCTCACGCCAGCATGGATGGTGAAATAGTCGACGCCTTGCTCGGCCTGCTCGATCAGGGTGTCGCGATAGACTTCCCAAGTCAGGTCCTCGGCGATGCCGCCGACCTTTTCGAGTGCCTGATAGAGCGGCACGGTGCCGATCGGCACCGGCGAATTGCGCACGATCCATTCGCGGATGTTGTGGATGTTTCGGCCGGTCGACAGGTCCATCACCGTATCGGCGCCCCAGCGGATCGCCCAGACCATCTTTTCGACTTCCTCGGCCATCGAGGAGGTGACGGCGGAATTGCCGATATTGGCATTGATCTTCACCAGGAAATTGCGGCCGATGATCATCGGCTCGCTCTCGGGATGATTGATGTTGGCGGGGATGATCGCGCGCCCGCGCGCCACCTCGTCGCGCACGAATTCCGGCGTGACGAAATCGGGAAGCTCCGCGCCGAAGGCTTCGCCGTCGCGTTGCAGCTTGCCGTGCAGGATCTCGCGGCCAAGGTTCTCGCGGATGGCGACGAACTCCATTTCGGGCGTGATGATGCCGGCGCGGGCATAGGCAAGCTGGGTCACCGCCTTGCCGGCCTTGCCCTTGAACGGGCGGTTGCGAACGAGGAATTCCGGCGTCAGACGCTCGCCCACGGCGAAGCCGTTGTCTTCCGGCCTGACATGGCGGCCGTCATAAGCTTCGACATCGCCTCGCGCTGCGATCCATTCGTGCCGAAGCCGCGCCAGGCCTTTCTCGATGCTCGTCTCGACCGTCACATCGGTATATGGGCCAGATGGATCGTAGACCGTCACGGGCGGTTCACCCGCCGTCGGATGGACTGAGATTTCGCGCATCGGCACCCTGATCTGTGGATGGAGGACGCCGGATTTGTGGATTTTTCGTGAGGCAGGCAGCGGTCCCGTGGAAACCGCTGGGGTCAAGGCATTCATTTGAGGCTCCTTTGCTCATTTGCATTGGAGACCCAGTTCTGTGCCGGAAGGATGAAAAACGCTTTGGCCGACCTGCTCGAGACAGGTCTTCGGGCATAAACTCCCGCAAAGCGCTTGCACCGTCCCTACGCCAGTATGAACTGGATCAGGTTCAACGGGTCACTGCGCTGCGAAAGCCAGCAGTATCTCAGCCCCTTGTCGGGACCCCCCTGGTGAATGCCTCGAATTGAACGAGCCGGCGCCGCTTTGTCAAGCGCCTGTCGACCGGCCATCCATCTCACTCGGACAGTTTGTCCTGTGGGCGCCCACCGCTCGGCTATATTCCGACGACGGCAGCGCCGCCGCTCAAGCCCGCTCCCGCCGAAGCCAGAAGAACTTTTTCGCCAGGCCGAAATGGCTTCGTCTGGTTGGCCAGTGACAGCGACAGCGGGATCGTCGCCGCGGAAGAATTGCCGTATTCGGCGATCGTCTTGACGACAGCACAATCGGCAATGCCAAGGTTTTCCCTACGGCATCAAAAATGCGGGCATTGGCCTGGTGCGGCACGAAGCGGTCGATGTCCTGCGGCTTGTGCGTGAAGGCGGCTTCTTCTTCGACAACTCCAGAGGCCCTCATGCAGGTCATCGACGGCGAGCCCCTCGTCGTGAAGATCCGCAAAGGGGGGCAGCGCCGACGGCGTGCCGGAGAAGCAGTGCGGCCCTTCTGGGCGGCGACGACAGGGTTGCGTTCCACCAACCGGAAAGACCTCCGCCACAAACCTGAGCTTGGCGGATGATCCAACGAATCAATCTTGCGCGACGAGCGCAGCACTCGATACGCAGCTATGTATCGCGGCTACAAGAGTAAGCGTTCGTTCGATCTATTTGTCTGCGTTACTGCTCTTGCGGGGGTTTTGAAGTAATTGAGGCTATTATAGTCTTGGAACTCAATCACTGCGCAGAATTTTCGCTTCTAACGCCGCCACAACGAAAGCCCGTCTGGCAACCAGCGGGTGGGCTTCGCCACGCAGAACCTGAAGGCATGCATCCATAGCCAGTTTCCGCTTCTTCGTCTGATCATGGAAGCTCCGGAGCAGAATCGTGGCCGCGTCGTTCACATCGAAAATGACGCGCTCACGGTCATGTCGGCCAACTTGCACCACCACGGGTCGGACGAACCTGCTCGACATCCAATTACACCCTCAATACCGAGCTTGGTGCGGTCTGCGCCTGCCATGACGTCGGCTCGTTTCATACATGTATTGCCGAGGGCCGAATAGGGCCAGCAGACCTTGCCGGCCTTCACACTTCGTGCGCCAGCCACCTGGCGCAAACTCTGCTGCAATGCCGGCGCTTCTGGCGGCGGGCGGGGATGCCGGCAGAGGTAGAGGGCGGGCGGGCCTGCAGCGGCGGGTGAAGGTCCGGGAGAGAGGCTCCCGGCGTCCGCCGCGGAGCAGCAACCATGACACAAATGGAATTTCACACGCCCGTCCGTAACGCGCGTGCCGGTTACAAGGTCGACGTCAGCCGCGGCCAGCGTATCGGTCGCGTGTCGTCGGAGTGGTTCAATCGGCCGGCCGACGAGCGCTACCTTTCTCTCACCGATCTCCATAATTCGGTGAAATGGCGAACCGAACGCATCAAGACCCGCCTCGTCGAAAGCGAACTGATCCGCGTCGACGCCAGCCGCGACGATCGGGAGCGCCTGTGGCTAATGCTGCCCGATGCGCATGCCCCTGTTGCACCCACGCATTGGAGTTTTGGCCAACTCGCCAGCCTGGTCGGCGCGCCGGCCACCTATCTGCGCCAGCTTCCAGCGCCGCTGGCTGCCATCAATCTGCAGCACGGCCTGCTGTCCCATCGCGAGCTTGTGAAAACCTTGGAGGCAAAAGACGGGCGCAGCGAGCTTCGCGCCGTCACCGGCCCGGATTATAACTGACTGGGGAGAGCGCATCTTCATTCCGTTGCCGGGTGTGGACGGTGGAGTGCCGGTCGAAGACCCGATCGAAGACGTCGAGATTGATGTGCCGGTGAAGCGCAAGGCGGCATAATGTTTAATAGATCGCGGCTTACCGTGGCTCGTAAGCGGGCCGGCCTGACGATGAAAGAACTCGCTGCAAAGACTGGTATCGAACCACGTACGGTCACGGGCTATGAAGCGGGGGAGTATCTTCCGAGCGAGGATGTTGCCAAGAAGCTTGCTCGCACTTTGGGATTTCCCCTTTCCTTTTTTCTGTCGGATGATCTGGACATTCCGCGCGAAGAGGGGGTCAGCTTCCGATCGATGAGCAAAATGACGGCCCGCCAGCGAGACGGGGCGATTGCCGCAGGGGCAATTGCGTTCTTGATGTCTGACTGGTTGGATACAGAGTTTGATCTGCCCGTCTCTGCTGTGCCCGATATGCGAGAAGACACACCTCAAAGTGCTGCAGCCGGCCTCCGTGATTTTTGGGGCCTTGGCAACCGGTCCATCAAGAACATGGTGCACCTTCTGGAGTTGAGGGGGGGGGGCGCGTCTTTTCCCTAGGCGAGGATGGAAAGGAGGTTGATGCCTTTTCAGTCTGGCGTGGGGAAAAACCTTACGTATTTCTCATTTCCCAAAAGTCTGCCGAGCGAAGCCGTTTCAGGGCATCTTGTCTTGCACAAGCACGCGGCGCCAAATGGTCTTGAGGCCGAAAAACAAGCGAACGAATTCGCTGCGGCTTTCCTTATGCCAGAAGGTCCTCTACGGGCGGTAGGTCGCATCACGGGGCTGCCAAAAGTTGTCGAACTTAAGCGAGCGTGGTCGGTTTCAGTGGCCGCAATGACGTATCGGCTTCATGAACTCGGTTTGGTATCGAAGTGGACCTATCAGCAGTTGTTTATGGAGATTTCTCGGCGGGGTTGGCGAACGGATGAACCAATGCAGATGTGCCGTGAGCAGCCGCAGGTGTGGAAGAAGTTCCTTGATAATCTCCGTCAGGATGGGGCCGGTGTGGATCGACTTTCGAGCAACCTGTCCGTTCCTGAATCAGAGGTTGTCAAACTTCTTTTTGGCCTTGTGACTATGGGCGTGCCATCCACGCCAAATGCTTTGACAACCCCCAGAAGGGGAAATTTGCGGCTTGTGAAGTGAGGCAGATCGCTCCCTGTAAGGGCAACCGTCCTCGTGACAGCTGTTCGGCGATCCGGCAAGGTCGCTGCCTGCTCTATCCTGTCATAATCCGCAGTGTTTAACCAAGCTTGACTAGTCATGCACCGCGATCGGACAAGCGGTCAGATTTCATTCGCCACGGCTCCATGCAAATGGCGCTGTGACAACCGGCGTTCAACGTCCAGTGCCCGCTGGTGGCTGAAACAGCAAAGCAACACGCAACCGCGAAGTGCGGGCCTTGCTGATTGAAAACTTTCTTGGCGCGACTTTCCAATACCCGATAAGTAAGCAGGAGAGGGGCATCAACTAGGCTGCGGTCGTATCACCTGCTTCGGCGACGGCTGTGCGGCTGGACGAATCTATCAATATAAGTCTGGGCTCCCAGTCACAATGCTAGCCGCGCTCTCGTGCGGCTGATGGAAGTAAATATTAATGGAAACCATAGTGATGGATCACGTCGACCTGATTAACGTCTTCCCAGACGCCGTCTGCAAAGGCAGTCTATTTCGTTGGTCCCTTCCACCCTCGCATCACTTTCTATTCGCAACAGGTTCGCGCCCTGCGGCTCGCCCAAGCGATGCACGGGCTAGATCTTGTCAAAGCTAGTCATCAGATCGCGGTCGTAGGCGCTGGCGCTGCTGGTTCGACCCTTGCGTGTGCACTTGCCCTGCTCGACAAGCAGGTGACGCTATACGATCCTGCGTCGCAGATTTTGCAATTACAGAGTGCGTCGTCGCGCCTTCTTCATCCGCACATATATGAATGGCCCACTCGAGGGTCGCTCGACGATCGAGCTGGCCTGCCGGTAATGGATTGGTCGGCAGGGACGGGCGGTATCGTGTGTAACGCACTGCGCGGCGAGTTCTCGAAGATTGACGTGTCGCTGCCCAACCTGACGTTTCGGCCAAGCCACAAGCTGGTCGAAATTGCGCCATCAGGTGCGGCCTGGCAGCTTACTTTTGGAGCTCCCGACGGCCTTCAAAACCGCATCTTTCAGCACGTCGTCCTCGCCATGGGATTCGGAGATGAGCGGTCGTCTGGCGACGTGGTACCCGAAGACTATTGGCGGCCGGGTTCGGTCGGCACGTCGGCAACTGAACCAGTCTCAGGCGCCAGCTATATCGTCAGCGGCAATGGCGACGGCGCGCTGACGGAGACACTGGGACTCCTAGTCGATGGGTTCGAGCATGTCAGCTTTACGCGCGGCTTCCTTGGGCTCTTTCCAGGCGACGAACTTCGCATCGCGGCGGACATCATCTTCACCGGGGCGGCGTTCGAACAAGATATCGAGGTGAGCCTGCGCACTAATCTTCTACCAATCTTGGAGATGCATAGCGTGCTGGATCGGCTGCGCCCCATGCTCCGCAAAGACCGGGTCGTCACAATCAACTCGAGTGGCCCCCTGTTTGCTGCCGGCCGGGCGTCGCAGCTTAACCACTGCTCGGTGTTCGCGCTGCTCGAAGCAGCTCGGGGTGAAGGCGTCACAGTCCAACGTACGAGGGGGTCTGTTAAAGATACGAAGAAAACAACGGCTGGTACCGCGCTGGTGGGCATCAGCCTCGGCACCACTCCGTATGTCGGCTCATTCAAGCACGTCGTACTGCGTCATGGGCCTGACATAGAGAACAGGTACGCCCCCGCCGCTACGCTTCTGGCTGACTATAAGGCGCACCTGACTCCACTGCTTGCCGCTACACCTGGTCTGGCGGCCCCCCCAGTACTGGACGAAGCAACCTTCGAACTGTTCGAAGAACTGCGAATTCAGAAAATCGCGGATTACGCATCCAAGCAGCAGCAGCTTGTTCAGGCCGATGAAGCAAAGCGAATTGTAGAAATCCTGGTTGACCCCGCTGCGCATGTTCTGATCGAGCGCGGCAGCCAGAAATTGGCCGAAGTAGCGCTCGCTTGCGAGCAGCTCCCTAAGCGCGTCACGATTGATATTCACGTGCTGCCAAACCAGCTGCCGGAGGCGATAGATCTCGTCCGGCTAACCAGAGGTAGTGCCGGCAAGATTGATCTCCGGGCGTACCCGGCCGTTTCAACCGAGTGGACAAAGCTATTACCCGGGATCGGCACAGCACCCGCTCCTACATCCGTGCGAGCGGCCCAGGACTATGACGGCGCCCAAATAATGCCCAGTGTCGATGCGTGCCTTATGCGGGCGCTGGACGGACGTGTTCAACAGGCCATTGCGCAGGGGCAAACCCCTCCATTGGGGAAATTGTCGGCTCCACTACTTGCTGAAGTCGGCAAGGCCTGGAACGCGTGGCAGCAAATATTGGATGCGAACCACACGCTACGCTTTGATTTTCTTCGCTGGCTCGCTCAAGTCGATCAGCAGGCAATCAGCCCATGGGACGGTGACTATGGTAGTATTCAGCGCATGGCGAACGCGCTCATCATGATCATGGCAGCGCACTGTCAGCAGCCGTTTGCACCTATATCGGTCGAGCGCGGCAATCTTAGCTTTGCAACCGATGCCGTTGCACTGGGCACGGGATGCGAAGTGATCGGTTCTGATCCAATCTCAATCCGGACGGAACCTGACGACTGGGGTGTCGACGCGCTGATTCTTTCGGCCAGCGGCGAGGTTGACGTCCGAAACCCCGCGGGCCGTGTTCTCGACGGGGGCACCATTGGAACAACTATGAGGGCCGCGCGACGTGTTAGCCCGGCAATTATTCAAAATACCGGTTACTGGCGAACGCGTTTGGCTGGTGACCTCGCCCAGTGGAAAGAGGCTGTGGCTGAAGAGTTCGCCGCACTGCGCCAGCGTCAGGACGACCAGCTAAACGGTGTGTCGAAATGACGGCGGAAGAGCTCAATTACCGGCTGATTGAATCCGCCAAGGTTTTAGATTGGACGACGGCGATCGTGCCCGAATTCACGCTTGCTAAGTTCCGTGGCCGGTCGGACGAGACCACGGTTCCGCTTCCCGCTGGGACCTATGGTCTACGACTTGGCGACTATCCGACAATCGTTGCGCCGGTGGTGCTTGGCAGCGTGGAGGAGATGCAAGCGTCGCTCCGCAGGCTGCATAGCCAGATGGTCATTGCGCGGTCATACATGCGCGCCGAGGAAGTCATCAACGCCCACTTGATGCTTTGCGCGACCAATCCTTCGCCTGACGCGGATTGGCGCAGCGTTGTAGATCTTGCGGAGCGGGACGAGACGGTCTGTCGCAAGATCATATGGATTCCTGACACGGGGGCGATGGAAGCCTCGTACAAGGATTTCCTCACCAGGACATTTCTTGCGGCACCGTGGCGCGAGGCCGACGAGAGCCTTAACGCGCCACTGGACAACAACCAAGGATTGGCTCAGCGGACCCTGGTCGCCCGCGGGCTAACAAACGAAGTCGCCCAGCAATGGGTCAGCGCTGTGAGGCGAGTGAAGGATGATCCCGACGCTCTGGTTGTAGAGTTGGTCTCGGCAAGAGAGGCAGCACAATGAGCCAAGTCTATCTCACCGGTATCGAGCTTGTGCAGTTCCGCAGCTTCGCAAGTCTCAAGGTAGAACTGGCGGCACGGCCGAGCGTGCTAATCGTCCACGGAAGCAATGGACTGGGCAAGTCGTCGCTTTTTGATGCACTGGAGTGGACGCTCACCGACAATATCGACCACTTCCGTCCAGCCAATGGGTACGACAAGGTGGGCAAGTACCTGTGCCGCTGGCGTGATGAACCCGGCTCGACATCGGTCGCGATGAGTTTTTCGGACGGCAAGGTGATTGAACGTCAGCTTGCCTCGCCCCAAGCGGTCATCTCCACGCTGGCCGGGGTGGATGACGTCTCGCAGTATCTCAGGACCGATGCGTGGAAACCACAGATTAGCGCTCTCAATCGCTATCTACTCCTTACTCACTTCCTCGGGCAGTCGACGCTTTCTCGGCTGACGCATCGATCGTCTGATGAGCGCTTCGAGATCCTGAAGGAGGCGGCGCAAAGTGCCGAACTTGAAGCAATCGGCATCGCAATGCATGGGAAAGGCAGCAATGCCGCCGCACGCGCATTCACGAAGCGGATCGGTGATCTCGAGCGAGACATCAATGACCTGAGAAACCTCCTCTCCCAAGAGACCGAGCTCTGGAAGGGTGCTCACGCTTCGGGAGCAATCGACGATGGCGCCGCGCGCGACCTTGTTCAACAGATCGCTAGTGCCCTGAGTCGCGTGTCGCCGGTGATTGGAAGCAACGTGCCGGGGTCCATAAGCATTGACCGCTTTAGCGACGATGCATTGCAGACATCAATAGCTACCTCAGCTGGAGCGGTCAGAAACCGTCGTCTAGCGATCGCGCAATCGCGGCTTGTGCTGGAAGAGAAGGGCCGGAACTCGCTCGAAGTAGTGCAGAAGAGAGCGGCGTCGTTGGAGGCGGAGCGCGAACTTGCGACGGCAGCCGCGGCGGCCACGCAAGCCACTACCGATGCTGCTGCCAAGCGCAGGGAGGCCGCGACGAAACTGCAAGCTCTTGCGACCACGCGAAACGCGCATATGCAGCTCGTCCAGCTACGCGAGGCTACAGCGCGCCTTGCGCAGCTGCGCGATGAGCATCGGCGATTTGCAATTTCGCTGACGGACGCGGAGCGGTCGCTCAAAGGCACAGAAAACGAGGTCGAACGAGTTGAGCGCAGGCGCCAGATCATTGCGCGCCTCGAGAGCGAAATCAGTTCAACCGACAACCAAATCGCCTCATTGCGAGAAGAGGTCGACCGGTGTGCCCAATGGATCGCACGATCAAGCAGCTTAGACGTTCAGCGGCGGACGCTGGCGTCGATGGAGCTGAGGAACCCGTCCATCGATCAGGCAGTCGACGCTGCCGCGGACGCTTTAGAAGAAGCACACCGGGTAGCAGATGTACAGGGATCGCTGCTTTCGGAAATGCAGAAGTCAGTTAGTGCGCTGACCGCAGCCGTTTCCACGATTGCCACCCACCTGCCGGTTGATGCTTGTGACTGTCCGGTTTGCGCTACCCGCTTTGACAATGCGGACCTGCTGCACGAACGCGTCGCGCTTGCGGCCGCGCGCCTGGCACCGCTGCTCGTCGAGCAAGAAGAAGCATCACGCCGCGCACAGACCGAACTGAACGCTGCCACGGATCGGCTCAGAACATCGCGAGAACTTCAATCGGAAATCCGGCTGACTCGCCAGCGACTCACTTCCGAACAGTCTCACAATGACCAGTTGCTCGAAAGGATCGCCTGGGTAGGTCCCGCAGACTTGAGTAGCCTTGAGGGCTATCGTCTCGAGCTCGTATCGAAAATCCAGGCGCTCCAGGCAAGACGCGACCGTCGCGGGCGTTGGATCTCTAGCTTGGCACCAGACGATATTTCCTCCTTGCTGGGTGATGCCATCAGAAGGCGCGACGACGCGTTACGCCAGCGGGAAACGCTGGCTCGTCGTCTGTCCGATCTCGCTGCAGCCGAACAAGCCTCTGCTACGGAAGTTTTAACTCGTACGACAGTGATCTTTCCGAGCGAGCCAACACAGCTCCGGGCGGACTGGCTAGAATCCGCTATCGATACTGTCGCCCACGAGCTACAGCGGGCTCAGGAAGCTTCCGACGCGGCTCGTGATGTCTCCACCGAGTTCGATGCGCGTGCAGCGTCGTCACAGCAGGCGGTCGCGAGCGCAGCAGCGCGGGTCGAGGAGCTAGAAAAGCAGCTTGCGCAAGCCGTTTCCGAGGCGCAGCGCATTCAATCGCAATGGCATCAGCTCGGATGGTTGGAGAACGGTCCGACGGTGTTGGATCTAGAAGGTGTCGATCAAGATTTGGCCGCTTCCGAGAGTGCCGTCGAGGAAGCGACGCTGATCCATCGCCGACTTCGTGAAGGTCGTGAGGCATGGGCACGTCAACAGGCCCATCGAGGAACCTTCGAACGCCTGCGCCTGGCGGTCGACTTGGCGCCCAACAGCGAGCGCGATCAGATACGCGACGTGGGTGAAAAGAATTTGGCCGAGAAGCAGCGGCAGTTAGAGGCGACGAAGCAAGCCAAGGAAATCGCCAGTCTCGCAAGCACCGACATTGCACGCGAGGTCGAAGAGTTCAACGCTGAATACATTCAGCCTCTCGACGCGCTGATGAAACAGATCAACAGGGCAATCCTGTGTGACCCTCGCGTTGGCATCGACCTTCATGTCAGGCGTAAGAAAATTGAGCAGAGCGCATCGAGCAATGGAGAGGTGCCGGCCGCCATTGGCCAGATTGACCCGCTGCTCGTGCACAGCGAAGGGCAGATGGCGGCTTTGGCGGTAAGTATGCTATGTGCTGCAAGTCTCACCTACCCATGGGCACGCTGGCGCGCATTGATCCTCGACGATCCGCTTCAGCACAATGACGCCATCCACGCGGCCGCGTTCGCCGACTTCATTGCAAACTTAGTGCAGCAGAAGGACTATCAGGTCCTGCTTTCAACTCACGACTTGGGTCAGGCAGAATTTCTGCAGCGCAAGTTTGATGCGCGTCGTATTCCGTGTGCCACCTTGAGCTTGCTGGGGCGGGGCAAGGAAGGCGTCGAGTGGGTGTTCAAGCATTCGCGGCTGGGACATGGCGTGCTCGCCTCTGCTCCACCTCCGGCCGCCAATGCATGAATCGCTGCCGTGCCGGCCGGGGAGGTGGCCGGCATGGATCCGCAGCGTGCCGGTCCATGCCCTGCGCGGCACGATCCGGGCCTTCTGCGGCCAGCGCTGAGCCTTTCTGGCCTTCAACTCGTGATGGCAGGCACGCGCCACCAGGCGCCGGAGAGTCCGGACAAGGTGTCCAGACCCGATAGGGTTAGAAGTCTTCCGTGTGCTGGCAGTTATACCAAGAGTCATTGGGTTTGACCGACATGGGCCCATTCTCGCATTCCG
>NZ_JBWKME010000038.1:0-15139 GCF_056431085.1 Mesorhizobium waitakense
ATGTTGAATCAGAACCGCGATGATTTGGGAATCCTACGACTCCTATAAAGCTCATCCCGCTCTAGAGAAGGATCACGGGAGGTTGTCGAGCTTCTCGTCGACCACGGTGCCGATTTGAGCGCGAGAACCCATCAGGGCATGACCCCGCTGATGATTGCGGAGAGCACAACAGGACGTGCGGAAATAGGTGCTTTGCTTCGGACTCTCGGTGCCAAGGAGTGATTTGGGCGATCTCGCTCCCAGACAGGGTTGCGCTAACTACTAAGCCCTTGCCAGTGAGATCGGTATCAGGAATATAATCCTCTCGTTGCGGCGACCTCTTCAGTGGAGATCGCCATGTCCAGAACCAAACCTTCAAAGCAGCTATCGCAGGCTGAAATCGAGCACTTTCTGACGGCAGCGGAGGCGCTCCATAAGAGCATCGTCCAGCCGCTGCTATCGCCAAGCAGCGACCATTGCCGGGCACTCCAGCGCACCCACGAAGCGCTGTTGAAGACGGTCAAGGACATCACCGCCCAACAAGACTAGACCTACTTCCGCATGATCCATTCCAGCAACTCGGCATCAATGTCATCGCTGCCGGTATAGTCGGCGATCAAAAGCTCGGCCTCGGCTCGCCATTGGTCTTCTGGAATGTTCTTTTCGATGACGGATTTTACGAAGGCGCTGCGAATGATATCGCAGTCGAAAGACGACACCGAAACACCCAGCTTATCCATGGTGCAACCTCCCATCCAAGGGCTGGAAACAGAATGGCGACTCGGGGATTCATAATCCATCCGATACAGGGTTCAACGGGATTCCACTTCCCGCCGAAAACTCTTCGAGTCACATGTTGCTGGCTGGCCGTACCGGAGGCGACGGTCGATGCGGTGGCATCTGTCGCTGCTTGACCGGGATGTTGGCCAAAGACGCGCGGATTGGTCTAATGGATGCCGATAGGCTATTGGTTCGGCGCTTCAACAATGTAGCCGACATCTTGGCAACGAGGTCTCGTATTTCCATGGGCGCTCCTCCCGAGCAGCCCCCCGCCGTCGCTGTATTAGCAAGGCTGCAAATGCGCCGCATTTAACTTTTACGTATTGAAGCGGCTCGATGTCCTTTGGTTAAAAACGTACAATGGCCGGCGCCAGCGGTAGGCGCTGGGAACCGAGTTCAGTGGATGACGTTTTTCCTGAAGGTCACGTTGAATGACCAAACGACGGAGGAAACAATGAACGTCAAGATGCTCACAATGGGCGCGATGGCGCTTGCGATGATGGCTGGCGCTGCAGCCGCTGGCAACACGTCCGCACTCGATGATCCGGCAAAGATGTCGCCGTTCTTCACCGATGCCGGCATGAAGACCATGAAGTCCGAAGCGGACTTCAAGACCGCATGGATGGCCATGAAACCCGATGAACAGAAGGCGGTGTTGAAAGACTGCGGCGATACCACGCTCAACAAGTCGCATGCAGATTTCTGCGCGATGGCAAAGATGATGGGCGGCTGAATCTAGGCCGAAACGTCGAAGGCGGGCACTGGGTCCGCCTTCGAGTTGACTGCGGGCCGCTCGCGAGGAGGTTGCCATAATGGCGACGGCGCTACCGCGTGAATAGCCGACGCGGCTGCCAGGGTGAGAGCGTTGCCGAAGTCGCGTCGACCACTTCGCGGTGGTCTTTGGGAGCGCCGACCGTTAAGATTAGCGCTCCCAAAAAGATGGGCAACGCACCCACGCCGCTTGGTTAAAATCGTACAGTAGTTGTCTCTTGAACGCCGAAATTCGGCGATCATATAAATTTGGCGATTTGTCCCATTGCGCGGGAGCCAATGCGATGGATAACGGCAATGTCCACCCTTGCGTTGAATTGATTGAAGCATGCGGCGAATGGTTCGTCCGCCTGGTCAAAGACGACCAAGAGCTAACCCGATCATTCGAGCTCGAATCCTACGCACTGGCCTATGCGACATTTCCGACGGATGTCCGGTCTCGCTAAATCACTGGCTGCCCGGAGCGCTGCCAGACGTCCGTTCTGGCACTAAGCTGCCTATTCAGACCACAAATGGCGGCCTCTAAGTCATCATATCCCGTCCAAGTTGTGGACACTTCCTCTTCGAAGGCGCACTCTCCTAGGACGAAACCCGAGCAGAGTTTCGTCCAATGCTTCACATGCTTGAGATGCCTCGCTGATTGCCTGACCTGTCCGGAGATCCGGGTGGGGCAGTCGTTCATTGTGCGCCTGTCCGTGATCAGGCTACGGCCCAATACGCACGCTGCAGCCCGTTCCGGATCAACTGGGAGGGAAAACAGCATGCCTCATCTTCAACGCAGAGAACTTATTCAAGGGAGCGTGGCTCTTGCCGCAATCGCCGCTCTTCATGCCTCGCGGGCTTACGCTTTTCCCACACGGCCCGGCGAGGAAGTCGTCAAATGGACCGATCAGCTGCCACCGAACCCGGTGCCAGAGGTCATCAAGAATCAGATTGTCTGGGAGGACCTCGATTCATGGGTGACGCCCAATGACAAGTTCTTTTCAATCGCGCATTTCAACAGGCCGGTCATCGACGCAGGCACGTGGAAGCTCGAAATCGCCGGCCTGGTCAAAAAGCCGATGGCCCTGACGCTCGCCGACATCCAGGCCCGGCCGCGCCAGGAAGTCACGTTCACGGTCGAATGTTCGGGCAATACCGGCCTGCCGTTTTTCAACGGCGGCATTGGTAATGCGCGCTGGGCGGGCACGCCGCTCGCCCCGATCCTGAAGGAGGCCGGGGTCCTCGACAGCGGCATCGAGGTCGTCTTCTGGGGCACCGACGAAGGCGAGATCAAACGAGCCGACGAAGTCACCTTCAAGCAGAATTTCGCGCGCAGCATGTCGCTGGCCGACGCCATGGATCCAAAAAACATCCTTTGCTACGAGATGAACGGAACTTCCTTGCCGCCCGACAACGGCTTCCCGCTGCGGCTGATAGCGCCGGGCTGGTACGGGATCGCGAACGCGAAATGGCTCAAGCGCATCGACGTGCGCGACCAGCGCTTCGAGAGCCGGTTCATGGGACGCGACTACGTCACGGTCCGCGAGGAAGACCATAATGGCGAGACCGTGTGGGCGGAAACCTCCGTCGGACGCGCACGCCTCAAATCGGCGCCGGCCCGGGTCACTCATATAGGCAGCGATTACCGGATCGTCGGAGCCGCCTGGGGTGCGCCGGTCGACCGGGTCGAGGTCAAGATCGACGATGGGCCGTGGATGCCGGCGATCGTGGACGGCACCGAAGAGGCGGAGTTCGCCTGGAAGATGTGGTCTCTGGACTGGCCCAAGCCGTCCGCCGGGGAGCACACAGTCACCTCGCGCGCGATCGACAAGAGCGGCAACATTCAACCAGCAATGGACGATCCGTGGATCGCCAAGAAACACACCTACTGGGAGAGCAACGGACAGGTCACGCGCCGGGTCAATATCGTTTGAGAAGCATTGCTGCCACTCAGGGGTATCGCCAAAGGGAAAACACCGCGAGCCCGAAGGGAGATGTTAATGTCGGACGCTGGTCAGGAAAAACTGGACGCTTTCTTGGGTAAGATGGTCGGCGATCTGGGCGCGATCGCAACCGGCGCGGGTGTCCTGTTGGGTGACAGGCTCGGCCTGTTCAAGGCCTTGCGCGTAGGCGGGAAGATGACGTCCGCCGAACTTGCCAAGGACACCGGTACCCAGGAACGCCTCATCAGGGAGTGGTTGTCGGGGCAGGCGGCGGCGGGCTACGTCGACTATGACGAGGCCACTGACCGATTCTATCTCAACGCCGAACAGGAGTTGGTCTTCGCCGATGAGGACAGCCCGGCCTTTATGGCCGGCGCGTTCGAGGTGCTGTCGACGCTGTGGCTCGACGAGGAAAAGGTGAGGCAGGCGTTCCTGTCAGGCAAGGGGGTTGGCTGGCATGAGCACAGCGCGTGCCTGTTTCGCGGCACGGAGCGATTCTTCCGGCCGGGCTACAACGCCAATCTGATCGGCTCCTGGCTGCCGGCTCTCGACGGTGTCGTCGAAAAGCTCGAACGCGGCGCCGAGGTGGCGGATGTCGGGTGCGGCCATGGCGCATCGACCGTTCTCATGGCGTGCGCTTTTCCGAAATCGCGCTTCGTCGGCTTCGACTATCACGCCCCTTCGATCGAGCGCGCCCGCAAGGCCGCCGAGGAAGCCGGCGTCAGCGCCAATACGCGCTTCGAGGTCGCGGCCGCCAAGACCTATCCCGGCACCTATGACCTCGTCGCTTTCTTTGACTGCCTCCATGACATGGGCGATCCGGCGGGTGCCGCCACACACGTGCATGGCTCGCTCAAGTCGGACGGCACATGGATGATCGTCGAGCCGTTCGCGCATGATCACCTAGCCGCCAACCTCAATCCCGTTGGACGCGTCTACTATGCCGCCTCAACCTTTGTGTGCACGCCGGCCTCGCTGTCGCAGGAGGTCGGGCTCGGGCTCGGCGCCCAGGCCGGCGAGGCGAGGCTGCGCAAGGTAGTGACCAGCGGCGGCTTCAAGCGCTTCCGCCGGGCCGCGGAGACGCCGTTCAACATGGTTCTGGAGGCTCGTCCGTAGCGCATAGCGGCGAGCATGGGCACTCCAGCATACCCACGAATGTCGCGCTCCCTGTAGCGCTAGCTCATTGCACTGTCGGCTTCGGTATGAACTTGGGCGATTGTAAATCGTGGCCCAATTTTGTTGCCTGAGCGGGCCTAAGTATGATCGGGACAATATCACCTTCGGTCGGGAACAGTAGCAGAACGACGCCTCCGACTGCTTCACTCATGGCTACCTCCCACTTGTCGATGGCAATTGCTTGCTTCTCGCTCTTGATCTCGGCTGCCATTGGATTGCCCCATCTCTTTATTTCCCCGAGGGCAGCATCGCGCAACCTGTGCGCGAAGGCAAGCTAGGAGGAAGAAGGCCGGCGCCATAGGGGAGGTTGCCTGAAAGGCGCCGGCCAAGCGGAAATCAGATCCGCCGGAGCGTTAGGGTAGCTGAGACTTGACGCAACGTCATGCCTGCAAGTGTCCCGTTTCGGGAATACAACTGGCATCCCGTCTTGCTGCGTGAGCTTGCCGGCTGACGCCGGTCCTGATCGCGTAATCTGATCAGGTGTAGGCTCGCCGGGTTTGAGGCGGTTGGGGTCCTTGCCCGGCGAGTTTGCCACCCTTGAAGGACGTCGCAGTGGCGGCCTAGGCACTGCGGCGCTTAGAGAGGGCCTGCAAGGTCCGTTTCGTCCATGATCCCGCTTTGGAAAACACTGACGATTTCCTCAGCGAGGTCTTCCCTCTGTTCCTTGTCTTTTTGGGCTAGGTGGCGCTCGATGCACAGTTGGTCGAACACCCGCTGGAGCAAGTCCAGCTCAGTGGGCTCGAACACTCCGTAATAACGCGGCAGTGGCATTGCCGTCCCTCATACACGGCTGACGCGGAACAATCTCACATAGCGGGTTTGGTGGCGAGTCACCTGTTCGAGAAGCCACACTGACGCACAGACCGGCAGTGCACAGTCCTCGGCGCCCGGTCAGGCGACAGTGGACGCGAAGGGCGCCGCCCCTGGCCAGATGGAAAAGACAGCTGCGCGCTGCTGAACCATCGCCGCGCACTCGGTAATGGAAAAGCCCGCCGCCTATAGGAATGGCGACGGACTTCTGTCTTCACTGTAAGCCGAAATCTCGGCAAGGCCCCGAATAGACATCGACAAGGTTGTCGCGCCGCCGGCCTCTGCGGCGTGTCGGTCGAGTGCGACATCCAACAGCCCTTCCGTTGTGCGGATCGAGAGAAGGCCAAGGGCACCTGTCCCGTCCGCGACCGTGCTGATATGAATTTCGGTCGGCACGAAAGGCAATGCCTTTTCGGTTCGTTTCACTGGTGGCTCATTTCGCTTGGGCGGCTGGCACAATCGCGCAACCCGGCGACACATTCAAGCGGGCTTTAGGTTGTCTCTGAGCCCGGTAGGCCGGAAAGCCCGCGCCTCTGGCGGAGGACGCGGGCCGATCGGATACCGATCTTCAGCCGACATCGGGGGCGACGTCGGCTGCCAACCCACAGTAATTAAGAATTATCTAATGTTCTACTTTACTGAAAGCTAAATTCCGATCACTCTGACGGCGATCGACAAGACTTCCGGTGTTGTCGTCGGTGGTGGCGGACGTTTCGCTTCGGAGGTCGAGACAATCGCAGCCGCCGCCGTGCAAAGCAACAGACTTGGCTAAGCTGCGCAACGCTACGCTCGAAATCAAAGGCAAGACGGGGACCGTGCACAACCATTATCTAGCCAAGATTGGGACGTTCATCCCGTCTCGATTTGATTTTGGCGATACGTTTGTCTGCGCGAGCCCTCATAGCTATCGCCGGAACGGTGTGAGGATCGCCCCTCGCGCGATACCTATCCAGCAAGTGGCGGACTTGGTGTGATCACAGCCTCCGGTTTTCTTTCACTGATCGAGATGATCCCGTGCTTGAAGAAGACGGTGCTAGTTTCGCTGCCAGGCGCGCCTAATTCTGCCGAAACGACAACGAGCTCGAAGTGCCCTTTTGAACTAAGCTGATCCACAAGGCTTTCCAATGGTGCATTTTCGCTCTGGCCGAGATGCTGTCTTCCGTCAATCGTGGTCACAATAAAATCTGTCACACTGACCTCCTATCAGCCAATCAGGACAACGAAGTCACAGGCTCGACCGACGGTCCGGACCGTGGCGTCTTGCTCTCTTCTGCAATCACCAAGAGCGCTTCAAGGGTCACTGCAATGCCCGACATCAGCGCGGAGATATCGGTGTTGCCGCCGGGCAATGCGAGCTCAGCCGCCCTGGTTTGCATGCTGGTGCTGAGTTCCTTCAATTTCAGGCGCGGATCGTCGTCCATGACTTTCCTCCGTTAGCTGGAGGCCTAACGCTGCGAATAGCGACCAGTTCCTTTTAGCAAAGGGGCCTGCCTGACGGACGAGACCCTATGGGCAAAGCAGGCAGCACCATATTGCGCCCTTGGTGGAACGCCTTGGTTGGAGCTAGACCGTCGGCCAACGATGCAGCGGCCCAAGCTACTGCGAAACCAAACACCAAGGATGCGACAAGGGCCAATAATGTTGGTAGGCGATGCATCCCGCCTAAGTAGCCACCCACCCCAAAAAGGTCGACCCAGGATCAGGGGAGACCGCCTTCACCGATCGTAACATGCTTAATGTCGATCCCGGTGCTGTCAGTTGACGCTACTTCCTTCGCGCCGCCAGGTCGGCATAGATTCTCTCTCGATCACCCTGGTGCTTCTTCACCAGGGCAAGAGCCTGTTCACGATCGAGAAGCCCGAGCTTCATGATGAACGTCAACTCATGCTTCGGCACTGCCGTATAAGGCAGCAGCTGAGCCCGTACACCGAGCTCTCGCCTGCCGCCGAAGGTTTGTTCCTCTGACATGGGCTATGCACTCGCACCCTTTGAGGTCAATTCTGACCTCCATCTCAAGACCCCATGGTTGGCATTTGCCGCGAGACGATAAGCTTCATCGCGCGGCAATCCTGTCAGGGTTCGACCGGCGAATTCGGCCGGCAGACCGAAAATCTCATCGAACACCGCCCACGTTCCTGACGGTTCCTGTATAACCCTGAACCTCATCAAGCGCTCCCCGCAATTGGTTCAGTGCTGTATCGTCGGATCATATTCGCTGGTTTGATACGGGAGAGAAGCGGATTTCAAGACCGCATGGATGGCCATGGAACCCGATGAACAGAAGGCTTCGTTGAAAGACTGCGGCGATACCACGATTAACAAGTCGCATGCGGATTTCTGCGCGATGGCAAAGAAGATGGGTGGCTGAACTTAGGCCGAACATTGGAGGCGGGCGCACTGGTGCCGCCTTCGAGTTGATTGAGTAGTGGCCGGCGGCACCCTAAGGTTGCCTGGAAGCGCCGGCCGGGTTGGGCTTCCGCAAGGCGGAAGCCCAACCTAAGCGCTCCCGTCCGTCTCGCTTTCCTCATCGATCCATCCGGACAGGAAGATAGGCGTTCGTTTCCAGCCACTCCCTCAAAATCCTACCGATAAGGTCGGGCCTGGACACCTTCATCTCGGCGGCTATGGAAGCAGCGGACCGGGAGGGCATCGAGGTAAGCGAGATCTATGAGGAGGTGGGCAGCGTCTTCGAAGTGATCGCGGAGGCGATGCAACACCGCGAAGGCAGCCTGGCTGACTGACAGCCGCGCGGTGGCACGCGGCCTGGTCAACCAGGCGTGACGGAACATTAGCTATCTCTAAAAGTTTCACGATTGCGGCAGGTGATGTCACCTGCATTCCCTGCCGAAGATCGGGATACACCCCACCTGATCGGGCCCGCGCTTGCCCGCAAGCGGCGCGGGCTTTCGTGCTGACCCACCAAGGGCCAGGCCAAGGCTCTGGCCTGGCAAGGGAGATCGGCGATGAGGTGCGGGTCGAGAGGATCACCACAGACAAGCGCTAGAAGCGCCCAGGGAGGCTAGTTGCGCAAGCACGCGGAACCGATCGCGCCATGTTTTCCGGTGGCCACGATGCGCCCTGGGGGATTTCGATCGGTTCGGTCAGACGGCGATATGACCCGTCATTGGTGCGACATAGCCAATTCAACCTGACAACTGGCTGACAGCTGCATCGGCGCCGCCGATCGGACTCGCCGCCGATCAGTTTGATCTGGCGCAAGGACGGCGGGTGACGCCGCGAGCAGGATGGCGGCCGGATGTAGAGCGGTTGTGCCGCCGTCCTGAATGAGGATCGTCATGAAAACCATATCGAGGAGAGCAGCGCTCGGGCTGGCTGCTGTAATGCTCATGGCCGACAGTGCCGGCGTCGTCCAGGCTGCTTCGCTTGTTCAGGTCTCGCTGTGGGACAAGGGCGCGAGTACGGAGATGCCGATGGGGCTCGCCTATGCAGCGCCCGGACTCGATCTCGCCAAGGCGACCATGGGCATCAAGGTTTTGCCCGGTGCGGTGAAAGCCGGGGAGGTCACATTCAATGTGAAAAATGACTCCAAGGATACCGTTCACGAAATGATCGTGATGTACCTTGCCGATCCCAGCAAGCCGCTTCCTTACCTTGAGGCCGAGAACCGGGTCGACGAAGACAGGGCTGGCGACAAGGGCGAAGTTTCGGAGCTTGATCCCGGCAAATCAGGCACATTGACCGTCGAACTGAAGGCTGGAAAATACCTGCTTGTCTGCAACGTGCCAGGTCACTATGGAGCCGGCATGTGGGCCGAATTCACCGTCGATCCATAGGTGGAAGTCTGCGTGGATCGCTTTTGTCGCGCATGCCAACATCATCCATTCCGAGATATGCTCGCTGCGAGATGGAAACAGACGCCCGTGTTCCTGATATTCGCTGAATTGTGGGCCGAGCCTCCCAAACGCTGAAGCCTTGGATTTTCCCGCCTATAAAAACTGATCAGGCCCTCAAACTGGGTTCGTGGATCGCGCCAGCAGGTTGCGCACGTTCGACACCTGCCATTGCCCATTGCGAGCAGTGCGGACACCTCGGTCGTTCAACGCGATTGCCAAGCCACGCAAGCTGGTGATGCCAGAGCGCCGGATGGACTCGATGATCGGGAGCACTGTCTGGGCAAACCGGTCGGCCTCCTGCATTGAGATCTGACGCCCTTTCGCAGCGGCCTCGGCCGTGTTGGTCGGATTGCCCAGCTTGATGCCGGTGGTCTTGCGCGAGGCGAGGGCGGCCCTGGTGCGTTCCGAGATCAGCGGACGCTCTTTCTCGGCGAGTGCTGCGTAGAGGTGGAGCATGAATGGATCGGCATCGGCGCCAAGTTCGGTCACGATGAACGGCACCCGCTGAACCATCAGCCCGGCGATGAAGGCGACATCGCGCGACAGTCGATCGAGTTTGGCAACGATCACCGGGCATTTGGCCTGGCGAGCGAGTGCAAGGGCGGCAGCCAACTGAGGCCGGCGATCCAGCGCATCCGAGCCCCTGCCGGTTTCGACCTCGGTGAACTCCCGGACGATGCCAATGCCTTCGGCTTCGGCGAAGCGGGCAACAGCGGCGCGTTGGGCCTCGATGCCGAGACCTGATCGACCCTGCCTTTGTGTTGAGACCCGATAGTAGGCGACGGCGCTCGACATGGCGCAAATCCTCCGGGTGTGCAAACTGCAAACCACCGTTTGCAGTGTGCTCACTCTGGCCTAATAGGCAAGTTCTTACAGAGAGTTAGCCTGAAACCTCGTGCCCGCCCCGGTACCCTTGCTATTGCCTTGCTGTCGAGCTGAGCGATAGTGCTTGCGCAGCGTTTTGGCATCAATGCCGATCATGCCGGCGATCTCGGCCTCGGGAACGCCGTAGCCGGCCATCGCTTCGACCTGGCGGCGGTTGAAGGCATCGGGCTGGTGGCTGGGGCGGGCCATCAGGCTGCCTCATCAGCGGAGGCCACACCCGCCGCATGGCTTTCCATGGCCTCGCCTTCCGGGAAATCAGCCTCCTGGAGGCCAATTCGCGATGACGAGCGATTTTGAGCCACCGGAGTGCCGGGCGAGGGGCGTTGCTCGGAATTGGCCTCCAGGAGGCGTTTTCTGGTGTAGGGATGGCGGCCGGCCCTGAATGGCCAGAGCGGACAGGTCACCGTCTCGCAGCCGCCATCTCCGACGAGACGAATGCGGTGATCCGGAAGCGCCTCAGTTCGCCTCATCAGCGCTGTTAATGCCTCATCATCAGAGGCATCTCGGCGTGCGTCAGCAAAGTATGTGTCACCCTACCGATGATCAGTTCCAGAAGTTGTCCGTGCCTATAGGCGCCCGTGACGAGGCAGGAGGCCCCGACAGAGGTCGCATATCCTATAAGGGCGTTGGCGACCGATTGCGGGCCGGACGTGATGCCGACAATCTCAGCGGAAATCCCCATTTCCGCCATGTGTTCCGCAGCCGTGCGACGATAGCTCCGGTTAGCGTCATCGATGCACACGACCGTGACCTCGCGGGCGGCCGCTAGCCATGGCTTAGCGGATTGCAGCGTATGCAACGCATGGTCATCCGGCTTCCATCCGATGACGAGATGCCTCGTGAAATCCGCCGCAGCCCATCGATAGGGCGGCAACAGCGCCAACCTGTGACTGTGGAAAAGAATCGTGTGAACGACGTCCCGGGCGTCCATGTTTCCGGTCCTCGGTGCGACCATGAGATCGGCTTCTTGTGCTTCAAGATTGACGCAACGATCCACGTCGCCGCTGCAGTCACCCCAAACCACCTGCTCGCGGCCGGGCTGCGCGAACTGCCACTCGTCGAAGACCGCCTTGATTTGGGCGAGGCGTTGATGCGCGGTCCCTTCGGAACGCTCCCGTAGAAGCTGAAGGTCGATCTCCTCAGCGGAAGCCAGCATCTTTTCCGGATCGGCGCCAATATGTAAGGCAGTCATCGTGCCGCCGACGGCCCTTGCCGCAGCCTCGCCCATATCCAGACAAGCGCTGACCGCGGTGGGATCCGGTAGGACGACGACGATCTTCGCCGGCCTCTGCTCACCGCTTTCCGCAGGGCTTGCACGCCTGTTGGCGTCAGTCGATCCGACAGGATTGAGATTGGTCATCGCGAAGCTCCTCCATCGACTGCGGAAGCATCGCCAAACGTTTCCCACTGCCGTCAGCGACGCAGTAGGAGTCATCAGCCAAACGGCGGTTCAAGAAGGACTCCATCCCCGTTCAGCAGACCATATCCGGCATGGCGGGACGAGGCAAGAAATGTCGGCGTCGGGCGTGTCCTCAATGGTTCAAAGGCCGATCGGTCCGGTGCCTTCCCTCTACGGGTTTGGGGGCGCGATAGAGCGTCGACAATCCGGCGGCATGACGAATTCAATGTTGTGTTACGGCAGCTTGCAAGTTCAGGTCGACGGTATGCGCGGTTCCCCCGGTACCCTTGCTATTGCCTTGTTGTCGAGCTGGCAGCCAACGCGGTTATCGCCCGTGTAAACCGTTCGGCATCCACCTCGATGCGGCTATCGATCGGACCACCGTCCTTGCCGGAGTGTTCGTGGACGGTCGTCTCCTTCCAGCGCGCCCGTGTCTTCAGCCAGAAGATCGCCGCGGTGACGGCTTCACGGCCGTCGCCGAGGGCCTTGCGGTAGAGACTTTCGGCAACCCGCGCATTGGCCTTGATCTGCCCGCTGTCCAGCTCGCGGGCACATGTGGTCCTGAGGGTCTCGACATCGATATCGAGCACAC
This sequence comes from Mesorhizobium waitakense, assembly GCF_056431085.1. NCBI lineage: Bacteria > Pseudomonadati > Pseudomonadota > Alphaproteobacteria > Hyphomicrobiales > Phyllobacteriaceae > Mesorhizobium > Mesorhizobium waitakense. Next base: position 12,172 of record NZ_JBWKME010000038.1, read on the forward strand.
GAGCAATCTCGTCGGCTGACAGGCCATAGCCAGCCAGCGCCTCGACCTTGGCGGGCTGCAGTTTCTCGAATGCGAGGTCGTCCGGCTTCATCTGGAGGCCGCCTTCAATCCGCCGTCAGGCCAGGCGTTCCCCTCGGGCTGTCTGGATCGGGTGGCGAGACGATGACGCGCTCGATCCTGGTGAATTCAATAGGACTGTCCGGAACGCCGGCATGCTCGTTCAGAACGGTTTCCTTCCAGTGGGCGCGGGCCTTCAGCCAGAAGATCGCCGCGGTAACCGCCTCTCGGCCTTCACCGGTCGCCTTGCGATAAAGGTTTTCGGCAACTTTGACGTTGGCCTTCACATGGCCGAAGTCCAGCTCGTGGCGATAGTGCTTGCGCAGCGTTTTGGCATCGATGCCGATCATGCCGGCGATGTCGGCCTCCGGAACGCCGTAGCCGGCCATTGCTTCGACTTGACGACGGTTGAGGGCATCTGGGTTATGTCTCGGTCGTCCCACGGTCAGAAGGCCTCCTGAGCCCGCTCGGCGGCAACAGCGGCAAAGGAACGGCCATCGCCCTCCAGGATCGCCATGCTGCCTGTGAAGGCCTGCCAGCGCAGCACGGAGACGTCGACATAGGCGGGGTTCAGTTCGATCGCATGGCAGCAGCGGCCGGTCATCTCGGCGGCAATGATCGTGGTGCCCGAGCCGCAGAAGGGTTCGTAGACGGCCTGGCCGGGCGAGGAGTTGTTCTCGATTGGACGGCGCATGCACTCGACCGGCTTTTGCGTGCCGTGGCCTGTGTCGGACTTTCGGTGCGGGATGGCCCAGACAGTGGTCTGCTTGCGGTCGCCAGCCCAGTGACCTTTCTTGCCCTTCCTGACGGCATACCAGGCTGGTTCGTGCTGCCAATGATAATCGCCGCGGCCGATAACCAAACGGGTCTTGTCCCAAATAATTTGGGAGCGCACCGCAAAGCCGCTGGCCTCGAGGCTTGTGGCGACAGTGGTGGCGTGGAGAGCGCCATGCCAGACATAGGCAACGTCGCCGGGAAACAGCGCCCACGCCTCGCGCCAGTCGGCACGGTCGTCGTTCAACACCGTTCCCTTGGCGAGGTTGGCGCCGTCACCGAAACGCTCGCGCCAGCTTGGATCGTAGCTGACGCCATAGGGGGATAGGACACGAGCAGATGCGGCTTGACGCCGGCAAGCACGCGCTCGACGTCGGCGGCATTGGTGCTGTCGCCGCAGATCAGCCTATGCTTGCCGAGGATCCACACGTCACCGGGGAGGGTGGTCGCCTGCTCCGGAACCTCGGGAACATCGTCCGGATCGGTCAGGCCGGGATTGCCAAGGCTGGTCAGCGCGGCAATCTCCAGATCGTCGAACCCGGTCAGCGACAAGTCGAAACCAAGCTCACCGAGGTCGGCCAGTTCCAGACCGAGCAGTTCAGTGTCCCAGCCTGCATTGAGCGCCAGCTTGTTGTCGGCAATCACCAAGGCCCGTTTCTGCGCCTCGGTGAGGCCGGCAAGCTCGATGACCGGGACTTCGCTCATTCCGAGTTTGCGGGCCGCCAGCAGGCGTCCGTGGCCGGCTATGATGCCGTTGTCGCCATCAACCAGGATCGGGTTCGTCCAGCCGAACTCGCGGATCGACGCCGCGATCTGCGCGACTTGAGCATCGGAATGGGTGCGGGCATTTTTGGCGAACGGGATCAGAGCCGCGGCAGGACGATACTCCACAGCGAGGCGATCAGGGCCATCCTCGATATCGTCAGCCTTATGAACTGGCGACTGGCGCAGACCAGGAGCCACGGTTGGAATGGCTGAGGCTCGTTCGGAATCATGATCGTTGGTCTCGATCTGCATCGACTTCCTCTTCCATGGAAGCGTGGCATCAAATAAAGGGAGGCGTGCTGTCAAAGTGGATCATACCACGGCTCTATGTTGCTGTAATCGCTACGATTCTTCGCGCCAACGCGAATGATTGCGCGGGTTTGCGCTCGATCGAGACCAGCACGCAGCGACCATCTGCCAACTCACCAGGAACCATGAGGTGAGCAGCGGGTTTGGCTTGGATGCCGACGAGATCGGCTAGCCATTCATCAAAGGAGACCACAATGACCGTACCGAGCAAAACCACAGCAGTTGTCGCGGTGTTGGCTATGCTGGCCTCGCCAGCGTTTGCCCAAACGAGCGAGACCGCCCCGCCCACTGCACCAGCGCAGGATCATGGCCCCGAACAGTCGCCGGGATCGACCGGACAAACCCAAGACTCCATGCGGGAAATGATGCGCCAGATGATGGGTGAGATGATGCAGGAGAGAATGCAGGAGCATCGCGGCGACGAAGCGGAACGGCGGGATGGCGATCGCTGGCATCGCGACTACAGAAAGGGCCCGCCTGAAGGGCGGCGGATGACAGGAGGCCGCAGTGGTATGGGAGCCGGAATGGTGCATGGCGCGCGGATGCGAATAATGTTCGCCATAGTAGACGCCGACGGCGATGGTGCGCTTTCGCAGACGGAGGTTCAGGATTTCATCGGACGGATCTTCAATGCCGTTGACGAGAACGGCGATGGCAGCGTCGACATGGGCGAAATCCGATCCTTCTTCCACGGAGCCGGCGACGAGGGCCAAGACTAACTCGATATGCCGGTCCATCCAGACCAACGCTGGGACCGAGCTGGATCAAGTCCGTTCTCTCGCGCACCCCGGTAACATCGGTAGCAAGGTAACAGGGGCGGCTCGGCTAAGTAAATGTTACCTTGTTACCGATGTTACCGGGGTTGGTCAGCAGGGGTTTTTAGATAGCGTTTTTTGGATGAATGTACTGGCCGCGCCCGGATTTCTGCACTTCTCCAGCCTTTGCCATCGCATGAAGCAGCCTGCGAATGTTACCGTTCTTCATGCCGGTAACATGTGAGAGGTCACTTGGGGACATCGGCTCGCGCGCCTCCTCCAATGTTACCAGAATGTTACCGCGCTCG
>NZ_JBWKME010000039.1:0-5115 GCF_056431085.1 Mesorhizobium waitakense
ATCGCACGCAACAGGCGATCAAGGAAGGAGGCATCATGACAACTTCGGTTCTGGAAAGACCCTGTCCCATTCACCGAAGGGCTGGTTGGCGGTGATGAGCATGGAGCGTCGCTCGTAGCGGGCGCTGATGAGCTCGAACAGCACGCTGGTCTCGGCCTGGTCCTTGGTGACGTAGGCGAGGTCGTCAAGGACCAACAGATGGAAGCGGTCGAGCCGGTTGATGGCGGCTTCAAGGCCGAGTTCGCGGCGTGCGACCTGCAGCTTCTGGACGAGGTCGGTGGTGCGGCTGAACATGACCCGCCATCCGTTCTCGATGAGGGCGAGCCCGACGGCGGAGGCGAGATGGCTCTTTCCGCCGCCAGGCGGACCGAACAGCAGCAGGTTCGCTCCCTTCTCGAGCCAGCTGTCGCCGGCGGTAATCGCCATCACCTGCGCCTTGGAGATCATCGGCACGGCCTCGAACTCGAACGTATCGAGGGTCTTTCCCGGCAACAGGTGAGCTTCGGCGAGATGGCGCTCGATGCGGCGTCGATCGCGTTCGGCCAGCTCGTGTTCGGTGATCGCGGCAAGGAAGCGGCCGGCGGGCCAGCCTTCCTTGTCGGCCTGTTCGGCGAACTGCGGCCACATGAGCTTGATGGCGGGCAGGCGCAATTCGTTGAGGAGCAGGCTAAGCCTCGCGGCATCGATGGCGGTGTTGGTCTTCATGCCGCGTCTCCGGCCATCTTGAGTTCGGGGCTGGTGCCGATCAGGGTCTCATATGCGTTCAGCGGCCCAAGGCGCACGACGACGTTCGGTAGCCGGGAGGGATCTGGGGCGAAGCGTTCCCGCAAGGTGGTCATGTCGGGCAACCGCCGTGCCTTGAGCGAGAGGGCCAACTGATCGGCCAGTTCGCGCTCGCAGCAGCGTTCGTGAGCCATGGCAAGGAGTTCGACCATGGTGCGGCAGGCCTGCCGCTCGGGCAGACGATCGATGAGCATGTCGAAGGTTCGTCGGTATGCCTCGCGTGGAAAGAGCCGATCGCGATAGACGAGATTCAAAAGCGCCATCGGCTTGCGGCGCAGCGAATGGATGACATGGCGGTAGTCGACTACCTGACCGTGCTTGCCGGATGGAGAGGCGCGACCGCGGGGTAGCGTCATCAAGGGCGTGCCACCGATGAAGATGTCCAGTCGATCGTCGAAGAGGCGCACCCGGAGGCGATGGCCGATCAGTCGCGAGGGCACGGTGTAGAACACCTTGCGCAGCGTGAAGCCGCCCGATGACGTGACGCGCACGGAGACCTCCTCATAGTCGCATGTGCGCCGGACGGGCAGATCCTGGAGTTCGGCGCGCTCGATGTCGATGCGCTTGGAATTACGCGCATTGCAGCGGCTGACGATCTCGTCGACGAAGCGGCGGTAGGCGGCGAGATCGTCGAAATCGGTCGATCCCCTCATCAGCAGCGCGTCGTCGAGTGCCCGTTTGAGATGGCCGTGTGGACCCTCGATGGAGCCGTTCTCATGTGCGATGCCGGCATTGTTGCGGGTAGCAGTCATGCCGTAATGGGCAATGAGTTCCTCGTAGCGGCGCGTCACGTCCGCGCGGGCGTCCCTGTCCAAATTGCGGAACGCAGCCGACAGACTGTCCGAGCGATGTTCACGAGGAACCCCGCCGAGCGACCAGAGCGCATTCTGCAGGCCTTCGGCGAGCGCCACGAAGCTCTCGCCGCCGAGCACGACATGGGTATGCTCGAAGCCTGAATAGGCGAGCCGGAAATGGTAAAGGCGATGGTCGAGCAACTCGCCGGCGATCGTGACGCCAGCGCCGCCCATGTCCGTAAAGTCCGACAGGCCGACCCGGCCGGGTTCGTGCACCTGCCGGAAAATGACTTCCTGCTCCTCGCCATGAACAGCGCGCCAGGATCGGACGCGGCGCTCGATCGTGCGGCGGATGCCGGCGCCCAGTTCGGGGTGGCGCCGCAACATCTCCTCGAAGATGGCGACCGACCGGATGCCAGATGCGGCCCGCAGCAGAGGCACGATCTCGGTGTCGAAAATATCGGCAAGCGGATCGGGCCGCCGACGATCCCGCGGCGTATTCTTTTGCGAAGGCAGCCTCGTATCCTTCTCAATGCGATAGGCCGTGGCTGTGCTGATCGACGCCTTCGCCGCCGCGACGGCCGTCGTATGGGTCTTACGGAACTTCATGAAAAGCCTCATCTGGTGATCGGTTACGTGGCGGCCGGGCACAAAGTGATTCCTCCAATTGGAAAAACCACAGGCATACCGGTCGGCCGCGATCACCAGACGACGCCCCCAAACGAGCGCCGCCGGCGACTTGAAACTCCGGTCGGGCTCCGCCCTCCCTGCGTCTCAAGCCGCCGGCATTCTCATCCTGATTGACGCTGCGCTCTCACGTTGATTGCCGCGCCGCAGATCGGGAAGTGCGATGTCATGGTCCACGAGGTATCGCAGGACGCCACTGATCGAGCGACACCTTTCAAACAAAGCGAAGACCAGGCGTATGACCCTTTGAACCTCCTCGTCCGGGTCCAGTGCCACTTCTCCTGAGGGCTTCAGCACATAACCGCGCGGCAGACCAAGGATGAGTTCGCCACGACACGCCTTGGCCTTGCGCCCTTCGTACATCCGAGCTTTCAGAATATGGAGCTCAGCTTCACTCATCGTGCCCTTCAGGCCGAGCAACAGCCGGTCATTGTAGGTGCTCGGATCGTAGATGCCGTCGGCATCGCCAATCAGCGTATCAAACAACGCGCACATTTCCAGAAGTTGATGCCAGTCACGGCATGATCGTGCGAGGCGGGAGACTTCGATGCCAATGACCATTCCGACATGACCGAGCCCAACCTCCGCGACGAGACGCTGGAAGCCGGGCCGATCAAGCGCCGACGCGCCCGAGCGGCCCAGATCGTCATCGATCACCGTTATCTGGTCACGACGCCACCCCAGCCGGAATGCCCGGTCCGCCAAGGCGTATTGAAGCCGCGTTGACTCGCGGTTGTGTTCGACCTGTCGAACCGTCGACTGCCGAACGTACACGATGGCCTGGCGATCATTGTGACGGCTGTGGATCTTTTCCGGCAACGTGAAGGTGAGCAGGCTCGGTTCTGCATTCATGACCGATCTCCCGATCCGTCGACACATTCCGTTGTATCAGGTTGCTGATCAGCGCTACGAGGCGACGACGGCGATCTGCCGGCAAATCCGTCCAGCGGATGTATATTCGCTTCTGGCTCATCACGATTCGCCATCCATTGGGTCAACAGAATCAGCGCTTTGTGGCCAATGCGTGGTATCAGCGGAACCTCACCTCCAGAGGTTTCCTTACTATGCGCTTTCAATGGGGTTAAAGTCCGGGGAGTAGGGCGGAAGATAGCGAAGGGAAGCCCCCGCAGCCTCGATGATTTCGCGGACACCGACCACTTTATGAGCAGGCAGGTTGTCCATCACGACGACATCGTCGGGTTGAAGCGTCGGCACGAGGACGCGGCGCAAGTAGACCAGGAATGCTTCGCCATCCATGGCGCCGTCCAGGAGCCAGGGCGCGACGATCCCGTCGAGGCGCAGGCCGGCCGTGAAGGTCGTGGATTTCCAGTGCCCATGAGGAACAGCCGCCCGGCAACGCTGTCCACGCGCAGAGCGGCCTCGTAGCCGGGCCATCTTGGTATTGAGGCCACTTTCGTCGATGAAGATCAGGCGGCTCGGATCGAGATCGAGTTGGCCTTCGAACCACTCTTCCCGCGCTGCCAAAACATCCGGTCGCTGCTGTTCGGCCGCGTGCGCTGTCTTTTTTTGTACGTGATGCCACGCTTTGCGAAGAACGCATGGACCGTCGTCAGGCTGGCTTTGACCCCGCGCTCTGCCGCAAGGCGATCGACGATCTCGGCAAGCGTGATGTCCCGCTCATCGGTCTCGACCAAGGCGAGAATGAAAGTCTCGTGCGCGTCCAGCTTCGATACCTTCGGCTTGCCCTGCCGCCCAGGTTCCAGATTGCCGCTCGAACGCCAGGCCCGATACCATGCACCAGACGTCGATATCCCGATGGCAAACCGCCGTGCCGCTTCTCGGGTCGACAGGCCTGCCTCTATCGCCTCGATAACACGCGTCCGCAAATCCAGGCTGTAAGCTCGTGCCATGCCGCTGCTCCTTCCGCAAATCACTTCGATCAGGGAATCAGAACAAGCCGTTCACTGCAAACAAACGACTCCGATTAAGGGAAAACCGCTCTAAAATGTTAAGGCGACGCATCAGCTTCAAGGCCGCCTTCTTGTTCCGGCGGCTCTGGATCAAGGCATCGAGAACATAGCCATCGGCATCGACGGCCCGCCACAGCCAGAATTTCTTGCCCTTGATAGCAACGACTGTTTCGTCGAGATGCCACTTGTCGGCAAAACTACCCCTGGACCGCCGCCGGATGGAGCGGGCATATCCGCGGCCGAACTTGGCAGCCCATTCCGCGACAGTCTGGAACGAGACTTCGATGCCGCGCTCGGCCAGAAGATCTTCCACATGACGCAGGCTCAGTGGAAATCGGAAGTAGAGCCACACCGCATACGCTATGATCTCGGCAGGAAAACGATGACGCTTGTATCGGAGCGTCATAATATCGGTGGGCGGGTGCGGGCTCATGCCCGTAAAGTCCGCCTAAAATGTTAAGGCGACGCTACCATCCCAACCACTACACCATCAGAAATCGCTATGGCCCCTGGTCGATAGTGAGGCTGACTTCTGTCACCGGTAAAAATATCACCGTTGATGATAAGAGTGTCGACGGTCTTCTTGTGCATTGTTTTACCTCTTGCGAATGCATTGTTTCACCCTCTTGCGAAGCCATCCCACTTCGCCCGGCGGGAGACCTGATTTGGTAGCTTAGGGCGGCGCGGATCATTCGGTTGGCGCCGTTCGTGCTGACGCCCACGGCATCCCCATAGACGCCTTTCTTCGGCTCGGCGATCCCGTCGCGGGTTCGATGATGCCCTCGTCCGGCATCATGCAGGCGCTGCCTGGCTGCGCTAGAGAGATTGGCTCCTACACACCGGCCAACATGGATTGCGTCGAGTTAGGCGGATGGATACGCGCCCGCCTCATCGGTTCTCGCTCTCAAAAACCCGGAACG
>NZ_JBWKME010000040.1:0-1408 GCF_056431085.1 Mesorhizobium waitakense
TTGGTTATTCGATTGCGATAAAGAGAGCGTGCTCCCGGACGCGCGTCTGCGATCACGTCAGGGTGGTTGTTGAGGCCAAGATATGAACAGCTGACGAAATCGACGACGCCCGACCGGCATGGTCGCCCCTTTTCAAAAAGGGATAGTCCTATCTTTTTCCGTACGGCCGTCATCGATCAATCCTCGATCGCGTGCTTGCCGGAAATGCGGTTCCGCATACTCAATAGAGACGGGGGTGTTGCGCACAGGGAGAGCGGATCGACGTCGCCAATCAGTTTGCGACAAAGCTTCTCCTCCGCGATGGAGGTTTGCAGAAAACTAAGCATCCTTCGTGCCAATTGAGAAAAGCATTTTAAAACAATGTAATGACTTTAAACAGCTATGGCGCGTATCCGACATCGTGGTACGTAAACGACAAAACCGTAGATCGCGCCGCTGGGTTTGTCGTGTCCGCAGGACAGGCTTGTTTACCCATTTGCTTCAGGCTAACTAGCTGAGAAGAAATCACAAAAATTTCTTCTTCGATCTGATCAGCCAAATTGGCACGGGTTTTGAAACCCTTCGGTGTGAGGCGGCGAGAGCCGCCGACCGGTATTCATGTCGCAGGTAGCCGCGATGGATGGGACGAAGGATGCAATTTCAAAATGAATCTGGAAACAGAACGTTTGTTCATGCGCCCATTACGTCCTTGGGACGCCGACACCCTGCATCGCCTTCACTGCGATCCGCTAGTAGTCGAATTGACGATGGAGGGAATTCCGCCAACGCGGGAAATGTCTGATGCGCGGCTGTCCCTATATCTTCATGAGTGGGAAACCTACGGATATGGATTCTGGATGGTCTATGAACGAGAGGACAATGGCGACTTGCGCTTCGTGGGGCGGTCCGGGCTGCGCCGCTTCGATGACAACGCCATTGAAACCGGAACCTGCTTGTTGGGAGCCCGGTGCGGTCAGGGGATTGGGCCGGAAAGCGCTAAGCCAGTGATCGAATTCGCCTTCGCAACCCAACCTATCGATCGGTTGGTCTCTTTCATACGCCCGACGAATATACGGTCTCTCAGAGCGAGAACTCGACTGGGCTTTACCTGCCTTGGGTCGGTTGTCGTTGATGGAATAAACTATCAGTTCTTGGAATTGCGCCGTCCGCCTCAGTGATGCTCAGCAAACTGCTCCGCTTCGGGATCAAAGTTGTCCGGGTCAGGCCGCCAGGCCAAATGTCGTCGTCCTGATCTCCCCAAGTTCGATGGCATGGTCGGCCAAAAAGCGTGACTTGTCGTGCCGGAACAAGCCTTTCCGGTGACGACCACGAACTCAAGCTTGGAGATGTCGATGGGGTGGCGTCGCCTTAACTTGGGTTGGGCACGGGATGCCCCCCGATATGGCCTCTTCACGCGGCTGTCGACAAA
>NZ_JBWKME010000041.1:0-969 GCF_056431085.1 Mesorhizobium waitakense
TTGGTTATTCGATTGCGATAAAGAGAGCGTGCTCCCGGACGCGCGTCTGCGTCACTTCGATCGTGCAAGGGGTGGGCACCGTTTCGAGCATCCGTGAGTTTCGCCGGACGGCTTTAATGCCAAGCCGACGTCCGCAACAGCCGGCCCGGACCGGATGGTTCGCGAGGAATGCCAGCACGAGCGCGACCATCAGGTCGGATGCGGAAATCGTGGCCATGAGCCTATTTATGGCGACCGTTTGCACGAGCCAACCGAGATTTGCGATCTGTGTGGGTCCAGATCGAGCGAAATGCCGCGTTTTGCGGCGGAGCCACGGTCGCCGAACCGGACAGGGGAAGGTCTTCGCGCTGCATGTCTCTGTCACGGAGGAGAAAGTGTGTCCATGGTTTGGTCTCCAGTTCAGGAATTTCAACGGAGTGGGATTAAAGCCCGAGACCTTCCCAGGCGTGCTGGCCAACACCTCGTCTCCCACTCGGCAATGTGTGCATCTTTTCTACTTATGCTGGGATTCATACCCAGACAGGTTAGACTCGATAGCGAGTGTATTGGCGCGGCAGGTAGTCGATAATTGCTCAGCGGGTAAAACGGTCGAGCACGTTTGGAGCGCAGGATCTCTCGAGACGGTATGGTCAGCGTTGGTGGAAACGCCTACAGCGTGCCCGACACCACCAGGAGGCGTCTTGTCGAGGTTCATACCTTGGCCAATGAAGTTCGGATCTTCGAGGACGACACCCTCATTGCTGTGCATCCAGTGTTGGAGGGTCGTCACCAGCGTCGCGTCGAACCAGGACACAGAACCCTTCGCTCACCGCGATCGCGGCCACATGTCAACAATGACGAGATCATTCTTCATGGAACCGGAGACAGGGTCACACAGCGGCCGCTCGCCTTCTACGACGCCGTCGCCAGGGTAGCGTCGCCTTAACATTTTAGGCGGACTTTACGGGCATGAGCCCGCACCCGCCCACC
>NZ_JBWKME010000042.1:0-626 GCF_056431085.1 Mesorhizobium waitakense
GGTCCGCTCGCCATCGCCTGCTTTGAGATGCGCCTCAATCTTATGCTCGACAATCGGTTGAATGTCGTTCAGCAAATTCAGAGCCTGCCTCCGATGCCAGCGCAGGCTCTTGCGCGGGCTGCGCGCCAGCGGCAGCACGGCGAGGCAGAGATTGCCCATGGTTTCGAGGTTGTTCTCAGCGGCAAAACCAGGGGCACGATGCAATTCCGTAAGCCGATCCAACGCCGGCCGTGCGAGCAAACCGAGATCGTCAAACAATCGAGCCTTGGCCAGCGCCTTGAAAATCACGGCGATGTTCAGAACGTGGGTCTGCTCCAGACGATCACTGGCATAGTGAAGGTAGCGGGCCAGCTGGTGTAGCCGATCCTTCAGCAGAGCGGTCTCTATGATCTCTCCTGTGTCCTCTCCCCTGGTGACACTTCGCCCCAGAGCATTGGCCATCATGCCGAGCTCAAGTGTGGTGAACGTTCCGAATCGTTGGCCTCCGGAGCCCAGTTTGCGCACGATGTCCAGGACTGCCTGGTGGCACGCCGCTGCTTCCGGCCACTTGCTGAAGCCGTTCACAAGGTTCGCCAATCCCTGCGGACTAAAATCAGAGAGCCGGTTGTCACGGCGAAGCACCTCAC
>NZ_JBWKME010000043.1:0-64749 GCF_056431085.1 Mesorhizobium waitakense
CACGGGCTCCCCGTCCGTACGATCCAAAGCACTGCCTCGATAAAGCGGCGGCTGTCGCCTCCGCTTCGTCCAGGGTCCGTCGCCTTGCCAAGGCAATGCGGTTCCATCTTCGCCCATTGGGCATCAGTCAGCACGAATCGTTCCATCAATCGTTCCATCAAAAGCTTGAATCACGATCAAGCCCGAAGTGGAATCCTGAATATCAACAACCCCTAGTCCGTAGGATCGCAGTTTGTCCGTGTCGAAACCATTATCGAAGTTACCTGGCCCGATGGCGGAGTGTTGCGGATTGCGCTCGATCCAAGAACCGGTCCGTCCAACAAGTTGAGCGGAAGCCATCTCAAAAACGGTCCAGGCTGTGCGTCGTCAGGATGGTAGCCGAACCAACGAAACAGCCAATCAGGGGTCCCTTCCTTCGACCTTTAGAGATGAGCGACCCATTTGCCCTCTGGTAGGCAAACTGGCTGGATAAGGGTCTTTGAGAAGCGCGCACTACGACCGCGCCGGCATGATCGCCAGCGGCTGCGACCGGCGGCTGCAGGCGTGCTCGACGAGTTAGCGTTGCGCCATGGATGTCAAAAGATCGGCGATGCCATCTAGCGGCCGTGTGATCGATGCGGCGCGCGTTATCCTGATCTTCCAGCACAGCTCCGCGCAGTTGCACCCCTCATTAGACCGTTTCGAGCCGACTGAACCGAACTGGGATGAGTTTCCGAGTCTTGAGTTGCCCTGCCGCGACCTTGTCGATGACAGTCAGCAACTGTACTTTTTCAGATCCCACAGGCAGAACCATGCGCCCCCCTGGCTTGAGCTGCTCAAGCAAAGCCGGCGGCGTCGGCTCAGCCGCCACCGTGATCAGGATCTTGTCGAATGGGGCGTGCTCAGGCCAGCCGCGAGACCCGTCTCCGACACGAATGCCGACATTGGAGGTGCCGAGGCCCTGCAGGAGAGCCTCGGCATCGCTTGCGAATTCCTCGATGATTTCGACGCTCCAAACCTGCGAGGCGAGTTCCGCGAGGATTGCGGTTTGGTAGCCCAGGCCGGTGCCGATCTCGAGCACTGCCTCGTGCGGTTGGGGAGCAAGGAGATCGGTCATGAGAGCGACCATGAAGGGCTGCGAGACGGTCTTATCGAAGCCGATCGGCAGCGGCATGTCCTGGTAGGCATAAGGCGCGACCACGGCTGGAACGAAGAGATGCCGTGGCACCCGCCGCATCGCTGCCATCACCCGCTCATCGAGCGTCGCCTTGCCGAGTTCTTCGCTTGCAAGGTCGGCATGGATTGCAATCACCTCGACCATGTGCCTGCGTAGAACCGCGAGGTGCTCTTCGTTCATCGGCTTCATGACGGTGGGCGTTCCTCAACCAGTCTGCTGCCTGATAGCCTTATAACCTGTTCGTCTTGTCACAGTAACCATGTCGTCGAGAACGCGGCTTCGGTTGGGGCGGGTTGTACCGCCCTGCTATTTCGTCGCCGTCCTTGGTGCTCTCCCGTTCCTCGCACCGGGGGGTGGAACGGCGTGCGCATCAGAAGCTCGCCAGCCAGGCGACAACACCGATATAGCGAATCGCCAGCCAGTTGAGCACCAATAGGCCGAAGGCCAAAACGACGCCGAACCCTGCGCTGTCGCTCACCGGCTCCTTCCCGTGCTGATCGTGCGTGATCTGGTGATTGACGATGACCGAACCTGGGCGAGCCAGCAGCGCTATTCGCGCTGCAGGCGAGGCGAGGGCGAACGCCGGCACAGCCGGCGCGGCGCTTCCGTTGCATCTACGCCGCCTCCGGACCGTCACTACTGCGCTGTTTGGATGCGCGTTCCGGCCTCCGCTTCCGCCGAGGCCAGCAGCAGCGGCTCATTTCTCGAGCTTCCACGAACAACCGGAATAAAGCTAAAAATCGCGACTCGGTCCGTAGTCGCCGATTGGCGCGACATGCGAGACCAAGCCGGTCTCGGGCGACCAGGCGTGGAGCGCAAAGCCCGGAGGCTCGAGGATAAATCGGATGGGCTGGCCCGGGCGAAGATCAAGCGCCAGCTGATGCGCCACTCCGGGCACAACGAAGCCGACCGTGCCGGCCCAGCGACGGGTGATGGGGCGATGGTGATGGCCGGCGACCACGCATTCAATTTCAGGATGGCTTTCGACAAGCCCCGCGAATGCGCTGTCGGTTCGGCACATCGTCGCGTCCATCCCGCTGACACCGGTAACGAAGGGTGGGTGATGCATGAAGACCAGCGTCGGGCGACCGTCCCCTTCAGCGAGACGATCGGCAAACCAAGCCGCTCGTGCGGCGCAGATAGCACCGCCGACCTTTCCCGGCACCACCGTGTCGAGGCCGATGAGCCGAACTGGAAAATCCTCGACAACGTAATGCAGAAAATCCTCAGCTTGGCGCAGATAGGGATAGGCCGCGGCGAGGCCGTCGCGCATCGTCTCGCGCCGGTCGTGATTGCCCGGAATGACGAATACCGGCATTGCCAGACGGGACAGGATATCAACCACGAGAGCGTACTCGTCCAGGCCCCCGCTATCGGCAAGATCGCCCGTGACGAGGACGCAATCGGGAACAGGGTCCAGGGCAGCGATCGTGGCAATGGCGCGCCGCGTCATGGCATTGGTGTCGATGCCAGCATATACCATTTGGCCAACGGGATGGACATGGAAGTCGCTAATCTGCGCAACGAGCATGGAAAGAAGTCCAAGTGGAGGGATAACCGGGGGCCGGTTGGCGCCCGTGCGGTGAATGGAGTGGCGCCGATGCGGATCGGTACCTTACCTGCTCCGAAGCCGTGAGCTTTCGGAGCCCTGCTATCTCATCGGAGCCTGAGTTTCCTGGCAAGGCGTTCGGCCCATCCTCGGGGGGAGACCGGTAATTTTGCTGGGGTAAATTCCGCCCCTTGATCGAGGTAATCCATTCGATCGTCGCGGCCATGACGAAAACGACCGTGTTGGATCGGACCTTGCTGCCAATCCCTGTAGACACTACCCCAGCAAAATTACCGGTCTCACGATTTACATGTCCAAGGCAACAGCTCCGAGGCACGGCTTTCACCATTGGGCACATCTGTGGCAGCCGAGGGCCACAACTAAGGGATACTCTTTGTTGCCATCAAGATGATCCTCTTTTGAGCAAACGGGAACGGAAAGATCATGCGCATGCTGACGACAATCGCCGTCCTTTTGGCACTCGGCGTGGCGTCGCCAGTTTACGCTCAATCCCCGGGCGCGCAACTTCCCCCAGATGTAACCCAGGCTCCGCCAACTTTGTGTGACCAGGCTTCACGAGCGTAGCGGTCATCGACATCGAGGATTTGCCTCCGGAAATTAGATCGGAGGTCGATGCCGTGATTACCCAAACGAGCTCGGAAGGGTAGTATATCCTGCAAAGTTCGATCGATGCGACGCCACCTGCCGTGTCGGTGTCGGCAGCGGTCGGGCTGGATTCGTCGCATGTGGTCGCTGCCAACATCGGTGACGATGGCCCAGACGACGACTTGATTTGATCGTCGGTCAGGCGCCGCACTTTGCATCGGGCATTCGAGATCGACTGCGAACTACGAGGCCGGAAGGATCGCCATGGCCGAGGCCGCAATTCGCAACTTCACCATCAATTTCGGACCGCAGCATCCGGCCGCGCATGGTGTCTTGCGGCTCGTGCTTGAACTCGATGGCGAGGTCGTCAAGCGCGTCGATCCGCATATCGGCCTGCTCCATCGCGGGACCGAGAAGCTCATAGAGCACAAGAACTATCTGCAGGCCCTGCCCTATTTCGACCGGCTCGACTACGTCGCGCCAATGAATCAGGAGCACGCATTCTGCCTCGCCGCCGAGAAGCTGCTCGAAATATCGGTTCCCAGGCGCGGACAGCTCATCCGTGTCCTTTTTTGCGAAATCGGCCGGCTTCTGTCACACCTTCTCAATGTGACGACGCAAGCCATGGATATCGGCGCGCTGACCCCGCCGCTCTGGGGTTTTGCCGAGCGCGAGAAGCTGATGGTCTTCTACGAGCGCGCATCCGGCGCCCGCATGCACGCGAATTATTTCCGGGTCGGCGGCGTGCATCAGGATCTGCCTCCGAAGCTTCTGGACGACATCTGGGATTTCTGTGACCCGTTCCTCAAGGTCTGCGACAATCTCGAAGTGCTGCTCACAGACAACCGCATCTTCAAGCAACGCAACGTCGATATCGGCGTGATCGGTCTTGACGATGCCTGGGCTTGGGGCTTCTCCGGCGTGATGGTACGCGGATCGGGCGCGGCCTGGGATTTGCGCAAGGCGCAGCCATATGAATGTTACCCCGAAATGGATTTCGACATTCCCATCGGCAAGAACGGGGACTGCTATGACCGCTATCTCGTCCGCATGGAGGAAATGCGCCAGTCTGTACGGATCATGAAGCAATGCCTGGAAAAATTACGATCGCCGGAAGGCCGGGGCCCGGTCGCACTTCCAAATCAAAAGATCACGCCACCGTCGCGTGCCGAGATGAAACGCTCGATGGAAGCGACGATCCATCATTTCAAACTTTACACGGAAGGGCATCACGTGCCCGCCGGAGAGGTATACGCTGCGGTCGAAGCACCGAAGGGTGAGTTCGGCGTTTATCTGATTTCCGATGGCAGCAATGTTCCGTACCGGTGCAAGATCCGAGCACCCTCCTTCGCCCATCTGCAGACGATGGATTTCTTGTGTCGGGGCCACATGATCGCCGATGTCTCCGCGATCATTGGTTCGCTCGACATCGTGTTCGGAGAGATCGATCGTTAAGCCGAGTTGGCACATCTCGGCTGCTGGAAGATAGGCCTACAATCGCAGGATCATCCGTGGTTCATCGAAGTCGCGCAAAAAAAGCCCGCCGGAGCGGGTCTCTCTGGCCTGTTGCCGGTTCAGTGGACAGGCAGCGACCAAGTTGACCCTACCCAGCCGTCAGGGAATAACAAATCCGAAAAGAACGGCTCGCCCTTTCACAAGGCGGGCCGTTCGTTCGCTTTTTACAGAAGATACGAAAACGCCGCTCGACCGGAAGGGAGCGGCGTTTATCAAGTGTAGCGTCCTGAGCAGGTCGCGGATTGCCGCGAGCCTTGACAGATATTGCGGGTTGGCCGCGCCATCGGAGGCCACCTGATGGTGAGCCTGAATTTCAGACGGAGCGATTTGGCGATTGAGACGTCATCTCCCAGAACTGTTGACGCCAGGCAGAGGTTCGACCCTCTAAGGGGACTGGCAATCTCGGCCTTGATTAACCCCGCCTTCTGATCTGACGCTGCCGTTGCCACCGGACGGGCGCGGTGCCTGAAGCTTGAAGGAAGCCTAGATGCAGTCAGCAAGGACACCTAAGGAAACATTCCTCGCATTGGTGCACGGCATATGCCAGGCAAGCGCGGACCTTTCAGAATTCTATGCCGAAAACACCTCGGTCGCGCATCCATTCGACCCGCTGAAACGGCCTGGACTTGCGGGCCGTGAGGCACTTCGACAGCATTTCGATGGCATGCGAGGGGTTCCGACGCTCAGATTGATGCCGACGGACATCTATGTCCACGAGACAGCCGATCAGGAGGTCATCGTCGCTGAATTCAGCTATGCGGGGCATGTGATCGCAAGCGTCAACATGTATCCTACCCGTGCATCTTCGTGATGCGCGTGCGCGATGGGGAGATCGTAGAGTCGCGCGACTATGTCGATCATCTGGGATCGGCCGAAGCCCGCGGTATGCTGGGCGACTTTCTGGAGAAGATCAGGCTAACGCGGCTGGCGGCTCCGTCAAAGGGGGCGGCAGCAACGCCTTCAGCGTAGGATCGGCCAGACACTGAGCCTCAACGGCAAATGGTCAAACCGCGTGTCGTAGTCATGATCGCCCAGCGCGGCACTGGCACTTGGCGCCGCGTCCAGGGCCTGGCTACGGAAGCGGTCAATCGGCTGTTCACGTTCACGGCGGCTTCGTTGACGGTTCCAGATGGGGCGTCCATACGGCGGCGATGCAAGGGCATCTGGCATCGGCCCTGCAGTCCTCAACACTGAGATCTGTCCGCTTGCCACCACCACCGCGCAGTGGGGCATCTAGCCTAACGCGGGTGCTGCCGCGTCGTTGGCGCCGAACACATCTCGGCATTGCAGTCGCTTCTTATTTGTCGTCAACCAACCCGAACTGCAATGACCGAAATGCAGTCTCCCGCCTTGACCAATCCCGGGAAATGCCGCGCCGCCAGCAGGCCCGACATTTTCGCCCTGATCTCCTGAGGAGCGACGCCGGTACGGCCGATGCCGTGGATACGCGCGACAACCTGCCCATTCTCGACCTCCTCGCCGAGATCGACCATCGTCTCGATCATTCCATCGTCCTCGGCGAACGAGAAGCAGTCGGCCGACGGCATATCCAGCCACTGGCTTCGAGTCGTCTCGACCGCACCAGCGACAATGCCGGCGTGTCGCAAAACGTTGAGCACGCCGCGTCGCGCGATCCGCATTGTTTCCGCGCGGGACGTCCCGCCGCCGCCTAGCTCGGTGGTGATGAACAGTTTCCCCATCTCTTCGGCGGCGGTATCGAACATGCCGACCGCGTCGATTTCCAACATCTTCATCGACCAGGGTGCCGAGAACGCTTCGACCGCCGCGAACCCCTGCGCTTCCAGCGCCTTGTCGGGCCGGATATGGGCGGCGCAGAACGGCACGAAATCGAGCGTCTTGCCACCGGAATGAAAGTCGAGCGCAATGTCCGACCGCGGCAGCAATTCGCGCTGGAAATAATCGGCGATCTTCTCGGTCACCGTACCGTCCGGCCGGCCGGGAAAGCTGCGGTTCAGATTGCCTCTGTCGATCGGCGAGGTGCGCGTGCCGGCGCGAAAGGCCGGGTAGTTCATCGCCGGCACGATGATTACTGTACCGCTGACATGCTTTGGATCGAGCGTCCGAGCCAATTCATAGAGCGCCAGCGGCCCCTCATACTCGTCGCCATGGTTGCCGCCAGTAAGCAGTGCAGCCGGCCCCTTGCCGTTGCGAATGACGCAGATCGGGATCATCACCGACCCCCAGGCTGAATCGTCCCGGCTGTAAGGCAACCGAAGGAAACCATGCTGCACGCCGTCGCGGTCGAAATCGACGGTTGGCGAAATTGGCGATGGGCGCAGATTGGACATCGGCTTCAATCCTTGACCACCAGCTTGCGCGGCACCTGGGCCAGACACTCTACACCGGTTTCGGTGATCAGGATGGACTCGGTGATCTCGAGCCCCATCGTCTCCAGCCACAGGCCGGTCATGAAGTGGAAGGTCATGCCCGGCTTGAGCTCGGTGCGGTCGCCGGGGCGCAGGCTCATCGTGCGCTCGCCCCAATCCGGCGGATAGGAAAGGCCGATCGGATAGCCGGTGCGGTTATCCTTGACGATGCCGTACTTTTTCAGCACGGCGAAGAAGGCGTTGGCAATGTCCTCGCAAGTGTTGCCGGGCCTTGCCGCGGCAAGCCCAGCATCCATACCTTCCAGCGTCGCCTTCTCGGCATCAAGGAATTCCTGCGTCGGCTTGCCGAGGAACACGGTGCGCGACAGCGGGCAGTGGTAGCGATTGTAGCAGCCGGCGATCTCGAAGAAGGTGCCCTCGCCCCGCTTCATCGGTCTGTCGTCCCAGGTTAGATGCGGCGCCGAGGCGTCAGTGCCCGACGGCAGCAGCGGCACGATCGCCGGATAGTCGCCGCCGATACCATCGACGCCGCGCGTGCCGGCATCGTAGATCTCGGCGACAAGGTCGCATTTGCGCATGCCGACCTCGATCTTGTCGACGATGCGCTGATGCATTGCTTCGACAATGCGGGCGGCCTTGCGCATATAGTCGATCTCGGTCGGACTCTTCACCGCACGCTGCCAGTTGACCAGAGCGGTGGCATCGACAAAGCGGGCATTGGGCAAATGCTTCTGCAATGACGCGAAGGCGGCAGCCGAGAACCAGTAATTGTCCATCTCGACGCCGATGCTGAGCTTGCCCCAGCCGCGATCGGCAAGCACGCTGGCGAGATAATCCATCGGGTGGCGCTCGGTCGACTGCACGTAGTGGTCGGCATAGCCGACGATGTTGCCATGCGCGAGATAGGCGGTGCGCTTGGCGCCGTTGGCATCCTGGCCGCGGCCGTACCAGACCGGTTCCCCCGATGGCGGCACGATGACCGCCTGGTGCACGTAGAACGACCAGCCGTCATAGCCGGTCAGCCAGGCCATGTTGGAGGGATCGCTGACGATCAAAAGATCGACGCCCTTCACCGCCATGGCATGCCGGGTCTTGGCGAGGCGTTCCGCATATTCGCCGCGCGAGAATTTCAGGTTCGGCATCATTCTTTTTGCTTCCTTGTTTGTTGGGCCTTGGAACCCGCTTCAACTTGGTTGAATCTGGCTCCAGGTAATTTTTGTTTGAGCATGATCTCTTTGGAAAACCGGGTTCCCGCTTTCCGGATCATGCTCTTGCGGCCAGCATCAGCTTTCGAAAATGGTTCCGGCATCGGCCGTCCGCGCCCGGTCGCGGGCGAGCGTGGCAATCGCCGTGTCCTGCACACCCGTGCCGGTGAGATCGGCGATGGTGATGTCGCTGGCCGAGCGCCGGCCGTGTTTTGTGCCGGCGATGATCTGACCGAGTTCCGTCACCTCCGCATCCGAGGCCATCACGCCCGCCGCGATGGCGTGATGCAGTTCACCCAAGCGCCGCGTCTGGCTGGCACTGTCGGCGACATAGAGATCCGCCATGCGCAGGATGGCCGGCGCGATCTCGTTCTTGTGCTCGGCGTCCGATCCCATGGCGGTGATGTGCTGCCCTGCAGAGACGAAGCCAGCCTTGATCAGCGGTTCGGTCGACGGCGTTGTGGTCACGATGATGTCGGCGCCGGCGACCGCCTCTGCCGCATCAGCTTCGGCATGCACGGCGATGCCGAGCTTTTCGCGCAGGGCGGCCGCGGTCATCCCTGCCTTGGCGGCATCGCGCCCCCAGATGCGCGCCTCGGCGATCGGCCGCACCAGCATGAGCGCTTCGAGCTGCAGTCCGGCCTGCACGCCGGCGCCGAAGATCGCAGCCACCGTGGACTCTGGCCGTGACAAATGTTTCGCCGCGACCGCGCCGGCCGCCGCCGTGCGGACATCGGTGAGATAGCCGTTGTCGAGCAATAGCGCCTCGACCAGGCCTGTTTTGGCCGACAGCAGCACCATCATGCCGTTGCCGCTGGGCAGGCCGAGTTTCGGGTTGTCGAAGAAGCCGGAGCTGATCTTGACGGCGAAACCGTCGATGCCTGGCACATAGGCGGATTTCACGTCGACCTCGCCGCGATGCTCGGGAATGTCCAGCCGCAGGATCGGCGGCATCGCCACCGGCAGGGTGGCGAGTGCGCGGAAGGCGTTTTCGACGCAGGCGACGGCATCGAGATCGAGTGTCACGATCGCCCGCAACTCGGCTTCGGTGAGGATCGTCATCCGGTTCATGCGGCACGCTCCTTCGGCGATGGCGCCTCACCGCAGACGAGCTTGCGGTGCAGACCCATATCGATGTTGCGGCCGGAGAGAAGAACAACCACCGGCCCGTTCGCGTTGACCTTGCCGGCGAGCAGCGCCGCGATGCCGACCGCGCCGGCGCCCTCGACGATCTCGCGCTCCCGTTCGTAGGCATGGCGGATGCCGGCGGCGATCTCATCCTCGCCAAGCAGGATGACATCGTCGAGCAGGTCGCGGCACATGGCGAAGGTCAGCCGGTTGTCGAGGCCGATGCCGCCGCCGAGCGAATCCGCCAGCGTCGGCAGTTCCTCCACAGGCACCGGGCGCCCGGCATCGAGGCTTGCCTTCATCGCCGCACCGCGCGCCATAGAGACGCCGATAACTTTTGTGCGCGGGCTGACGCCCTTGACTGCTGCCGCCACGCCCGATGCCAGCCCGCCGCCGGACAGCGGTACCAGAACCAGCGCGGCATCCGGGACCTGCTCGATCATTTCCAGCCCAAGCGTGCCTTGCCCGGCGATGATATCGGGATGGTCGAAGGGCGGCAGCATGACCAGCCCCTCCTCAGCCACCAGCCGTTCGACGTCCCGCTGCGCATCGTCCTGGCTGTTGCCCACGATGTGCACCTCCGCGCCGAGGCGGCGGATCTCATCGAGCTTGTTGCCCGGCACCAGACGCGACATGCAGATCACCGCGCGCATGCCTTCGAGCTTCGCAGCATGCGCCAGCGCCCGACCATGGTTGCCGGTCGAGGCCGCGACCACGCCGCGTGCCTTCTCCTCGGCACTCAGCGAAGCGACAGCATTCGAGGCGCCGCGCAGCTTGAAGCTGCCTGTGGCCTGGCGATGCTCAAGCTTGAGGTAGACCGGCGCGCCCAAATGTGCGGAAAGACTCTGAGAAAGCGCGGTGGTCGTCTGCTCGGCCTTGCCGGCAATACGCTCGCGGGCCGCGCGGATCTGCTGAAGTGTGACCGGTTTCATGACCATCAATCTCGCGGCAAGGGCAGCGTCATCAGACGGCCAAATTCGGGATGGGATGTCTCGTCGCCGCAAAGCCGCAAGCAGTTCCACGCGGTCGCCTGGTTGCTGGTCACCACGGAACGGCCGATCGCCTCTTCCATGCCGGGGGTCGCGAGTGCGCCCCGCAGCGCCGTGCAGGACACGAACAGCGCGTCAGCCTGCGCGTGGGTCGCCTGACGCGCCAGGTCGACCAGGGCTGCCGGCGCGATGCGCGCCATCTCGCGGTCGTCCTCGAAACCGAGACAGGTGAAACTGGCGATCTCGAAACCGCGTTCGGCGAAATAGGTCGCCATCGGCCTAGAGGTTTCGACCGTGTAGGGGGTGAGGATGCTGACCCTTCTCGCGCCCAATGCGTTCAGACCGCGCACGCCGGCCATTGGCGGCGTGACGACAGGCACGCAAGGCTTCGCGGCCTGGATCGCCGCCTCAACCTCAGCATCGCCGATGACCACCGAGGCCGAAGTGCAGGAATAGCAGATAGCGTCGAGCGGCTCGTCGGGCAGGATGAGTGCGGCGCCCGCCGTCAGCGCCGGCTGCATCTTGCGCAAATTCTCAGGCGTCGTCGGATTGGCATAAGGAATGCGCGCGACATAGACGCCGATCCGCTCGCTCGCCACCATGCGGCAAAAATCCGGTTCGCTCGTATGGTCGGTGGCCAGGATGATCAGGCCGACGCGCTTGTCGAGCGGACGCGCATCGAGCGCAGGCCTTGTCGGCATCAGTCTGATTTCGGGCAGCGGTTTCATAAAAGACTACCTCTCGATCTTGCCATAGCGACGCTCCAGCCAGCGCAGCAGCACGACCGAGAAAAGGCTGATGACGAGGAAGAAGGCGCCGACCAGCGTGATCGGCTCGATGTAGCGATAGTAAGTGTTGGCGACGCTCTTGGCCTGATTCATCAGCTCCAGCACGGTGATCGCCGAGAGCAGCGGCGTCTCCTTGAACATGGCGATGAAGTAATTGGCGAGCGCCGGGATCATCGGCGGAATGGCCTGCGGGATGATGATGTGTGTCCAGGTCTGCGTGGCGCTCAGATTGCAGGCCTTGGCGGCCTCCCACTGGCCGCGCGGCACATTGTCGATGCCTGCACGATAGACCTCAGCGGTGTAGGTGCCGTAGTGCAGCCCAAGCCCGATGACGCCCGCCACCAACGGCGGCAGCAGGATGCCGATGTCGGGCAGCACATAGAAGATGAAGTACAGCTGCACCAAGAGTGGTGTGCCGCGGATGAATTCGGCGAGCCAGCCGACGCTGCGCGACAGCAGCCGGTTGGGCGAGCGCCGCGCCAGCGCAATGCCCAAGCCCACGATCGCCGCCAGAACCGAGCCGAGCAGCGTCGCCAGGATGGTGATCTTCACGCCCTGGATCAGCGTCGGCAGGATTTCCCAGACAAAGTTCCAATCCCAGTCCATCAGACGCGCACCCCGTCGAGCCCGCGCGCCATGCGGCGTTCGAGCGAACGCACGCCCCAGGAAATCAGCAGCGCCAGGATGAAATAGATGATGAGGATGGTGGTGAACGGCACCAGCGTGTTGCCGGTCTGCGAGCGTACCACTTGCGCCTGGAAGGTCAGGTCGGTGAGCGAGATCAGCGAGACGACAGCGGTGGCCTTGAGCAATTCGATGGCGTTGTTGCCGAAGGTCGGCAGCATGAGCAGCAACGCCTGCGGCAGAATGACGTGGCGCATGCCTTGCCAGCGGCCGAGATTGAGCGCGATGCAGGCCTCATACTGTTCGCGGCCGATCGACTGGATGGCGCCGCGCACCACTTCCGCCGCGTAGGCGCCGACATTGAGACCCAGCGCCAGCACGCCGGCCTGCAGTGGGGTCAGCGATACGCCGGCAAAGGGCAAAACGAAATAGGCCCAGAACAGCTGCACGAAGATCGAAGTGCCGCGGAAGAACTCGATATAGGCGGTGGCCAGCGCGCGCAGCACGAAGAAGCGCGACAACCGCCCCAGCCCGGCGAGAAAGGCCATGATCAGGGCAAGCACCGACCCCATCAGCGTCAGCTCGATGGTAACAAGCGCTCCCTGCAATATCAGGCCGAAATAGCCGGACCATTGGGTCATGAATTTCGACGTTCTCCAACGTTAGCAATTAGGCGAGGCGGTGACCCTTGGTCCGTCTCCCCGTTCACGGGAGAAGATGCCGGCAGGCAGATGAGGGGCGGCTCCAAGCTCGCCGAAACTTGCCTGCCCCTCATCCGGCCCTTCGGGCCACCTTCTCCCCGTTGAGAAGGGAAGTGAGCTACTTCGCCGAGCAGAGCTTGTCGCGCGTCGTCGACATCGCCGCTGCCGCCGAGAAGCCATAGGGTTCGATGATCTTGGCGAACTCGCCCGACTTCTTCATCTTGGCCAGTTCGACATCGTAGGCATCGCGCAGCGCCTCGTCGCCCTTCTTGAAGGCGGCGCCATCGCAATAGACCGGCGCGCCCTGCACCGGCGCGATGACTTCGAGGTTCGGATCATTGGCCTTCTTCACCAGGTCGTTGATCGACAGCACAGGGAGAGAATAGGCGTCGATGCGGCCGTCCTGCAGCATCTTCACGCCGCTCTGGCCATCCGGCACGACGATGACGCGCTCGCGCGGCACGCCGGCATTGAGTGCCAGCTTCTCCTCGGTGCCACCGCCCGGCGCACCGATCGTCGCACTCGTGTCCTTGGCGATGTCCTCGTAGCTCTTGAAGCCCTTCGGATTGCCCTTCTTCACCAGCATTGCCTCGGCATCGCACAGCACCGGCTCCGAATAGACGACAGCCGCGCAGCGCTCCGGCTTCATGAACAGGCCGGCGGTGACAACGTCGAAGCGCCCGGCCTGCAGGCCGGGGATCATGGCGCCATATTCGGAGATCGAGGCGACGATGTCGCCGATGCCGAGGCGCTTGAATATCTCGCGTGCCACGTCAGGTGCCGCACCCGAAACCTTGCCGTCGGCCGCGACCGCCGTATACGGCGGCTCGTTGGCGATGGCGACACGGGCAAAGCCTTGCGCCTTGAGCTGCTCGAGCTTGCTGTCATCGGCCGAACCCGCTGTCGAGGCGGCCAGCACCGCCGTCAATGCAATGCCGGCGACACCGGCCAGAATGCCAAGTTTCTTCATTGTTCCCAACTCCTTGTTTGTCTTCTTGGTTTGCTTGGGGCGCTCTTCCGCCCCGCATGACGGTCAGACCCGATGTCCGGCCGCGATAATCTTCTTCAGGAAGCTCTGTGTGCGCTCCTGCTTGGGATGACGGAAAATCTCATCGGGTTTGCCTTCCTCGACGATCTTGCCGCGATCGAAGAACAGCACCCGGTCGGCGAAATCATGGGCGAATCCCATCTCGTGGGTGACCAGCAGCATGGTCATGTCGGTCTCGGCGGCGAGCTTGCGCATGACGTTCAACACCTCCTCGACCAGCTCCGGATCGAGCGCCGAGGTCACCTCGTCGAACAGCATGATCTTCGGCGACAGCGCCAGCGCGCGGGCGATCGCGACGCGCTGCTTTTGGCCGCCGGAAAGCTGCGCCGGCATGTTTTTGGCCTTGTCGGCCATGCCGACCATGTCGAGCAGTTCCATCGCCCGCTTTTCGGCGGCGGCGCGCGGCGTACCCTTGGTCAGCATCGGCGCCAGCGTGACATTGTCGATGACGCATTTGTGCGGGAACAGGTTGAACAGTTGGAAGACCATACCGATCTTCTGGCGCATTCTGGTCAGATGCCGCTCGTCGGCGGGGAGCAACTGGCCATTGCGCTCCATGTGGTAGAGCTGCTCGCCGTCGATCTGGATGTAACCGCCGTCGATACGCTCCAGCGTCATCAGGATGCGCAGGATGGTCGTCTTGCCCGAGCCCGACGGACCGATCAGCGCCAGCTTCTCGCCTGGCATGACCTGCATCGACAGGCCGTCCAGCACCTTGAAGCTGCCGAAGCTTTTGGAAATGGCGTCGATCTTGATGATGGGCGTTGGCACTGCAGTTCCCCGTGCTGGAGAAGCCTATGCCCTTAACGATGCGGAACGCGCGAAATCATGTCAATTAGGAAAATAATATCATGACAATATTTCTGGCCTCGCACAATTTCAGGGCAATCTCTGCCTAGATGGCCAGCAGCAGATGCTCGGGATCGCCAAGCAGCAACTTGGAAACAACGCCGAGCCCGGCGCGCAGTTCCCCCTCGGTGGTCGAGCCCAGCGAGATGCGCACCGCCGGATGCCAGGGTGCTTCCGAGATGCGGAAGGATGTTCCCGGCGCGATCGCCACACCCCGCAGGCGAGCCTGAGCGACAAAACTTTCTTCGGCGCGGTCGCCGGGCAGCGGCAGCCACAGATGCAGCCCATCGCGATGGGCGCGATAGTCGACACCTGCAAGCACTTCCGAAGCGATGTCCTGTCGCCGCCGCAACGCCGAACGTTGCCAGCGCACAAGATCCATCGCTGTGCCGTCGGTCACCCATTTGGTGGCGATCTCGGCCACCATCGGCGTCGCCATCCAGTTCGAGACGAGGTGGCGGTTGGCAACGGCGGCGACATAGCGGTCGGGTGCAACGAGATAGCCGATGCGCAGGCCGGGCACGGTGGTCTTGGTGAAGGAGGTGACGTAGAGCGTACGCTCGGGCGCGAAAGCCGCAACCGGCGGCGGCCGGTGCTCGACCAGCGGACCCAGCACATCGTTCTCGATGACGGCGATGTCGTGCTTGCGCGCAACCGCCGCGATCTGCTCGCGCCGCGCGGCATCCATCAGCGTCGCGGTCGGGTTGATTACCGAAGGCTGCACGAACACGGCCCGGATGTCCGACAGCCGGCAAGCTTCGTCCAGTGCCTCCGGGATCAGACCGTTATCGTCGATCGGCAACCCCTCCAGATTGAAGCCGAGATAGCGCGCCAGAGGCACCAGGGTGTGATGGCCGATCGCCTCGCTGGCAACGGTCGAACCGGGTGGTGCCACGCTCATCAGCGCTACCGTCATGCCGGCCGTGGCGCCATTGGTCAGGCTGACATTCTGCGGCGACACATCGAGACCACATAGCTTCAGCCATTCAACCGCCACCGCACGGTGGCGCGGAAAGACCATATTGGGTCGGAACGACAGCGCCGAGCTCGACGGCAAGTTCTCGGCCAACCAGCCCAGCGCCTGTTTGAGCCGCTCCAGATGCATCGGCTCGCAGACCGGCTTCAGGATGGAAAGGTCGATGACCTCGCCCAGACGCTCCGGCAGATAAGGCGGCTCCGGCTCACGGCGCTGCGTCTGGACAAAGCTGCCGCGGCCTATTTCGCCCGAAATCAAACCGCGCCGGATCAGTTCCTCATATGCGCGGCTGACCGTTTGTACCGACAGCTTGAGGTCGTCGGCCAGGCGGCGATGCGTCGGCAATCGCGCCCCGTTAGCCAGACTCCCGTCATGGATGGCGCGCGCGAATTGGTCGGCGAGCGACAGATAGGCCGGCCGGCGGATGAGTGTGGGATCGGGCTGCCACAATGTCATGACATATTAGAGATCGAAATCAGTGCAATTGACAATCGAAATAATGCACCGTCATGGTGCTCGTGACGAAAAAGTGGACACTGATGGCTGCTGCGAAACTCGATCCGATCGACCTCAAAATCCTCGACGCCATCCAGCGTGACGGGCGCATCACCAAGCTGGCGCTGGCCGACAAGGTCGGCCTGTCGCCGACGCCGTGCTGGATGCGGCTGCGCAAACTGGAAAAGGCCGGCATCGTGTCGGGCTATTATGCCAGCATCGCCATGCGTTTGATCGCGCCTGTTGCCACCGTGCTGATGGAGGTGACGCTGGCAAGCCACCGCCAGGCTGATTTCGACCGCTTTGAGCGCGTCATCCGCGACATCCCCGAGATCGTCGCCTGTTGGTCGGTTGGCGGTGGCGTTGATTATGTGCTGAAGGTGATGGCGCGCGACATCGACGCCTATCAACGGCTGGTCGACGGCTTGCTCGAACGCGAGATCGGCATCGACCGCTATTTCACCTACATCGTCACCAAGACGGTGAAGGACGAGACTGTTTTGCCGGTGGCCGATCTCTTGCCCGTGTAGCCGTGGTGGCGCGGCAGAGAGATCGTCTGCGCGCGTAGCGCAATAGAGACGTTCTCTCTACACAGCGGTGCTTAAACAGCCTCTTCCCTTCGTGCGACACACGTAGTCTGGCGACATCACCCAACCGGGAGTAGCCGATGATGTCCGCGCATTTTGCCCGCTCGCACCGCCATCAAGCGCTCGATCGCCTCGCCGACCGCCGGCTGCCGCGCGAGCTCGGCTATGTCGACGGTCACTGGACGGCGAGCGAGGCGGCTGAGAGCTTCGAGGTCACCGACCCGGCCACCGGCGCCACCATCGCCTTCGTCGCCGCACTCGATGCACGGCAGACGACAAAGGCGATCGACGCCGCGGTGCGCGCCTTTCCGGCTTGGCGGTCGCTGCTGCCGCAGGAGCGCTCAAAAATTCTGCGAAAATGGTTCAAGCTGATCATCGCCGCCAAAGACGACCTCGCTCTGCTGATGACCTTGGAACAGGGCAAGCCGCTAAAGGAGTCGCTGGGCGAGATCGACTATGCCGCCTCCTTCGTCGAATGGTATGCCGAAGAAGCAAAGCGCCTGAACGCCGAGAGTGTGACCAGCCATCTGCCGAACGCGGAAATGATGGTTCGCCGCGAACCGCTCGGTGTCGTCGGTGTCGTCACGCCGTGGAATTTTCCGTCGGCGATGCTAACCCGCAAGGCAGCGGCCGCCTTCGCCGCCGGCTGCACGATCGTCGCACATCCTTCTTCGGAAACGCCGCTGTCGGCGCTGGCGCTGGCCGAACTCGGCGAACGCGCCGGCCTGCCCGCCGGCGTCTTCAACGTCGTCACCGGCAAGGCTTCAACCATCGTCGGCCGGATGTGCGAAGACCCGCGCGTCCGCGCCATGAGCTTCACCGGCTCGACCGAGATCGGCAGGCTTATCGCGGCACAGAGCGCGCCAACCATGAAGCGACTGGTGATGGAACTTGGCGGCCACGCGCCGCTGATCGTCTTTGCCGATGCCGATCTCGACAAAGCCGTGAGCATTGCCATCGACGCCAAGTTCGCCACATCGGGCCAGGATTGCCTCGCAGCCAACCGCATCTATGTCCAGCGACCGATCTACGATCGCTTCTGCGCCGCCTTTGCACGGCGCATCGAGGCGTTGCAGACCGGCAATGGCCTCGCTGATGAAACCGACATTGGTCCATTGATGCACGAGCGCGCCGTCAACAAAGTCGAAGAACAGGTCGCCGATGCGCTGGCCCATGGCGCGCGTTGTCTCACCGGCGGCGCGCGGCATGCTGCCGGGCCATTGTTCTACCAGCCGACGCTGCTGGCCGATGTCGCCGACGAGGCGCTGATCATGCGCGAGGAGACTTTTGGTCCGGTCGCCGCCCTAACGCCGTTCGACAGTGAGGATGAGGTGATCGCCCGCGCCAACGCCACCGAATATGGCCTCGTCGCCTATGTCGTGACCGAGAACGGCGCCCGCCAGCATCGCATGGGCCGCGCGCTCGACTACGGCATGGTCGCCATCAACCGCATCAAGATCACTGGCGCGCCGATCCCGTTCGGCGGAGTCAAGCAATCCGGCATCGGCCGCGAAGGCTCGCGCCACGGGCTCGAAGCCTTCACCGAACTGAAGTATCTCTGCCTGGATGTTGCGTAGGCGCGGAGCAAGGTTTTTCTTTTTCAAGGAGTAGCAAAATGCTCGACCAGTCCAACGAACTCGCCGCCTGGGACCGCGACCACCTCTTTCATCCCTCGACCCATATGGGGATGCACGCGCGCGGTGAATCACCGACGCGGGTCATGGCCGGCGGCGAGGGCGTCATCGTCTGGGACAACAATGGCAAGAAGAGCATCGATGCCTTCGCCGGCCTCTATTGCGTCAATGTCGGCTACGGTCGCCAGAAGATTGCAGACGCCATCGCCGCCCAGGCGATGAACCTCGCCTACTACCACGCCTATGTCGGCCACGGCACCGAGGCGTCGATCACGCTTGCCAAGATGATCATCGACCGGGCGCCCGAGGGCATGTCGAGGGTCTATTTCGGTCTGTCCGGTTCCGACGCCAACGAAACCAACATCAAGCTGATCTGGTACTACAACAACGTGCTGGGACGGCCGGAGAAGAAGAAGATCATCTCGCGCTGGCGCGGCTATCACGGCTCCGGCGTCATGACCGGATCGCTGACCGGGCTCGACCTGTTCCACAACGCTTTCGACCTGCCGCGCGCGCCGATCCTGCACACCGAGGCGCCCTATTACTTCCGCCGTGCCGACCGCTCGATGAGCGAGGAGCAGTTCTCGCAACACTGCGCCGACAGACTCGAGGAAATGATCCTTGCCGAAGGGCCGGAGACGATTGCCGCCTTCATCGGCGAGCCGATCCTCGGCACAGGCGGGATCGTGCCGCCGCCGGCCGGCTACTGGGAAAAAATCCAGGGCGTGCTGAAGAAGTACGACGTGCTGCTGGTCGCCGACGAGGTGGTGACTGGCTTCGGCCGTCTCGGCACCATGTTCGGCTCCGACCATTACGGCATCAAGCCGGACCTGATCACCATCGCCAAGGGCCTGACCTCGGCCTATGCACCGCTATCGGGCGTCATCGTTGCCGACAAGGTCTGGCAGGTGCTGGTGCAGGGCTCCGACAAGCTCGGCTCGCTCGGCCACGGCTGGACCTATTCGGCGCACCCGATCTGCGTTGCTGCCGGTGTCGCCAACCTCGAACTGATCGACGAGATGGACCTTGTGACAAATGCCCGGGAGACTGGCGCCTATTTCCGAGCCGAACTGGCCAAGGCCGTCGGCGGTCACAAAAATGTCGGCGACGTGCGCGGCGACGGCATGCTGGCGGCGGTCGAATTCGTCGCCGACAAGGACGATCGGGTGTTTTTCGAAGCTTTGCAGAAGATCGGCCCGCAGGTGGCGACCGCACTTGCCGCAAGCGGCGTCATCGGCCGCGCCATGCCGCAGGGCGACATCCTCGGCTTCGCGCCACCGCTCTGCCTGACCCGCGAGGAAGCCGACATCGTCGTGTCGAGGACCGCCGATGCGGTGAAGAGCGTGTTTGCCAATCTCTGAAATCGATCCATGGATGCCATGACCAAGACCCTCCCCGCCACCATGGCCGCCGTGCTTTTGACAGGGCACGGCGGACCCGAAAAACTTGTCTACCGCACCGATGTGCAAGTCCCTTCGCCCGCTCCGGCGAAGTCCTGGTCAAAGTCACCGCTTGCGGCATGAACAACACCGACGTCTGGGTGCGCCAGGGCGCTTATGGCACGGAGGAGGACGCGGCTGCCGTGTCGACATGGCGGCGGCAAGGCAACACGCTGACCTTCCCGCGCATCCAGGGCACCGACACCGTGGGCCACATTGCTGCCGTCGGCGCCGGCGTCTCGCCTGATCGTGTCGGTGAAAGGGTGATGGTCGATTTCTCCATCTACAACCGTGACGACGATTCACTTGCCGACATCGACTATATGGGCCATGGCCGCGATGGCGGCTACGCCGAATACCAGGCGGTGCCGGCCACGAACGCCCATGTCGTCGATACCGAACTGACCGATATCGAGCTCGCCACCTTCTGCTGCGCCTATCTCACCGGTGAGCAAATGTTGGAGCGCGCCGGGCTGAAGGCCGGCGAACGCGTGCTGGTCACCGGCGCGTCGGGTGGCGTCGGCTCCGGCATCCTGCAACTGGCGCGGGCGCGTGGCGCCATCCCCTATGCCATCGTCGGCAAAGGCAAGGAGCAGGCCGTGCGCGACATCGGCGCCGAAGCGGTGATCACCCGTGGCGTTGCCGACCTGCCCGCCGCCGTGACCGAGGCGACCGGCGGCCAACCCATCGATGTGGTCGCCGACCTCGTCGGCGGCGCGATCTTCAACGACCTCTTGCGCATCCTGAGGCCCGAGGGTCGCTACACTACGGCTGGCGCCATTGCCGGCCCTGTCGTGCAACTCGATCTCAGGACCATGTACCTGAAGCAGCTGCAGCTTCATGGCTCGAGTCAGGGCACACGGGCGGATTTCCGCCGCATCGTGAGCTACATCGAAGAGAAAAAGATCAGGCCGCTGGTCGGCGGCGTCTACAGGCTGTCCGACTTCCACCGCGCTCAGGCGGATTTCATCGCCAAGGATTTCGTCGGCAAGCTGGTGGTGGTGCCAGACGCGATGTGGAACAGCAAGACCCATCTCTGAGCAACGGCCGGCATTTGATCGACTACTCCACTCTGAATGTTCAGAGTGTCTCGGTAAGGAGTTCAAGAGGAACGACCTTTTTCCTGTTCCGGACCGCATATTACGCGACTTTGACCTCATTCAGGTGCGCTTAGCCAGCTCAGTGTGGGCGCGATAACCTCAGGGCGAAGCCCGCCGATTTGCACGCCATTCTACGCCGTTACCCTATGCCACACCGATGGCGCTTTACATCCATCGCCCGGTGCGTTTCAGATTGGTCAGGCTGTTAGAAAGGAGCACGAATCCAACGCATATAACCTATTGAAATCACTATCAAATATTTTTCAGCCCCGCGCAAAATCCGACATCAGAACCGTCAAAAAGTTACGCTTTTGATTTTAGAGGGAAAAATCGCCACGAAAAATATTTCGAGGCTTCGCCAACTATCGGGACCAATCGTGACCTGAGACCCTAAAGCTCCTCCAGTTTTTGGTAGAGTCCGTCTGATCGAGGAGACGGACGAATGAAGCGTTCACGGTTCACGGAACAACAGATCATCGCGATTTTGAAGGAGCAGGAGGCGGGAATGAAGACCGCCGATGTCTGCCGCAAACACGGGATATCGGAGGCGACTTTCTACAAATACAAGGCCAAGTTTGGCGGCATGGACGTTTCCGATGCGCGCAAGCTGAAGGCCCTGGAGGAAGAGAATGCCAAGCTGAAGAAGCTGCTGGCCGAGCAGATGCTGGACAACGCCATCCTGAAGGATGTCGCTGCAAAAAAATGGTGACGCCCGATGCCAAGCGATGCGCTGTGGCCCACGCCTGCGATCAGCATGGGGTGAGCCAGCGTCGGGCGTGCAAGGCTCTTTTCGTCGATCGCTCGAGCGTTCGCTACAAAAGCACCCGGCCGGATGATGCCGTCTTTCGAACCGCGATGAAGACGGTGGCCGCGGAGCGGCGGCGCTTCGGCTACCGGCGCATCCACATCATGCTTGAACGGCAAGGGATGGTGATGAACCAAAAGAAGCTGCGGCGGCTTTACCGGGAGGAGAAGCTGCAGGTTCGCAGGCGTGGCGGCCGCAAGCGGGCCTTGGGAACGAGAAGGCCGATGATCGTGCCGGACCGGATGAACGAGCGTTGGTCGCTCGACTTTGTCAGCGACGCCTTCACGGACGGCCGGCGGTTCCGGGTTCTGGCCGTCGTCGACGACTTCACGCGGGAATGCCTGGCGCTGGTCGCTGACACATCGCTGTCAGGCGCCCGCGTGGTCCGGGAACTGGACGCCATCATCGCCCGTCGCGGCAAGCCCTGCACAATCGTCTCCGACAACGGCACCGAACTGACCTCGATGGCCATC
Organism: Mesorhizobium waitakense; assembly: GCF_056431085.1. Lineage (NCBI taxonomy): Bacteria > Pseudomonadati > Pseudomonadota > Alphaproteobacteria > Hyphomicrobiales > Phyllobacteriaceae > Mesorhizobium > Mesorhizobium waitakense. The sequence continues at coordinate 22,016 of NZ_JBWKME010000043.1, forward strand.
CTCAAATGGTGCGGGAGAGCGGCGTCGAATGGCATTACATCGCGCCCGGCAAGCCGATGCAGAACGGCTTCGTGGAGAGCTTCAACGGCCGATTCCGCGACGAATGCCTGAACGAAACGCTGTTTTCCACCCTCGCGGAAGCACGGGTGGCGATCCAGTTCTGGAAGGAGGACTACAACCGGCACAGACCACACTCAGCGCTGGGCAACATCACGCCCAGCGAATTCGCCATGAAAATGGCACTGGAAAAACAGGCCGCATGAGGCCAGAAATGAAGCCTCGGACTCTCCATTGAACTGGAGCAAAAATGGGTCTCAGGTCACTACCGGCCGCCTCTCGTCACCAACGAGTCTTTGCAAACAAGTCGACCTTGCTGGAGACCAGTTCCATCGATCCCGCTCCGAGCTGCTCTTGGCGGGCCCGGAGGGCGTATTAAAATCATTGATTTTGTTGAGTTTTTGGTGGGCCAAAATCAGAAGTCTTCCCGTATCGTTCCGCATGCTCCCGCCCCGATGGCCGACATAGCGAAAACCGCCGATACTGACATTCGCTGATGCGACCATCTGAATGGAGAGTTCCTCTCGAAACAAAACAGCACGATAATCTTTGTGCACAACAATCCTCACGGTAGCCGCCGCCTGCCGACAGCCTCTTGCGTGGTAGTAAGTGTCTTGACCACCAAGGGGCGTCGCCCTGCGCCCGCAAGAGGAAAGAGCTTCGGCTTCACCCGAGAATTACAGGGACACCGGCCGCCCATGAAAAAACCCGCTGCCGGGAGGAAGTGGCAGCGGGTTCGATCTGAAGCTTGCCACGGGAGGAGGTGTGGCTCGCTTGTATCGGCATCGCATCTGGGAGGAGTAGATGGCCGACGCTGTGAAAGTCGCTGAGTGGTGGTCATTGTGCAATGCACAATTTTGCATGGGTGCAGTGCGAAATTGCCATCCCGGACGCTATTTCTTGATAATGTCGCCGTGGTTCAGGTCGAAGGCCCGAGCGTCGCCGGCCTGCTTGTAAAAATCGTCTTGAAGTTCTCCCCACTCGCCGAGGTAACCGCCGCAACTGCTGCAATGGATGGGCGTGTGCTCGGTGGAGTTGGCGGGGATATCCATCTGGATCGTCCCGCACGTCTTGCAATCGAGTTTGTGGTCGAGCCGCTTGGGATCCATGGAGGTTAAATACTCCTGTGCACACTCACCGTCCAGAAACTTCAGGGCGACCCTGTCCGGTGCTGCATCCTATCCTGATTTCGACCAACCCGAATGAGCCGGCGTTGAGGTGTATCGAAATCGCGGCTTCAAATCACGCCAACCGTTTTCCAAGGCCGCGGCAGTGTTAGGACTCGACCGACGCGGTCGGTTCATGTCGGAAACCACACGTTTGTTCATCGTCTAGCGGCGTTCACATCCTGAGCAGACGGATATCCAACCACCCATTCGCTGCAAATCTTCATGGTTTGCTTCGTGGGCTTAGGGCCATCGAACATGCCGCTGAAGTCCCATCGGGGTAACGGAGCTTCCCCGACAACATGGGGCGTTCTCCAGCGAGGAACAGAACATCCTACATCAGCTCTCTGGCAGCTTTCAGAGCGACATTATGACCGACTTGGTCTCTGTGTAGAGGTTCAGGCCTTCTTGTCCCCTTTCCCGGCCCCAGCCGGATTGCTTGAAGCCGCCTGTGGGAATGGCCGCGTCCACCGAGCCGTGCACATTGACCCCGATCCGGCCGGCGCGAATGCGCCGCACCATCTTGTGGGCAATGCTCAGGTCCCGCGTCCAGACGCTGCCGGCGAGCCCGAAGATGCTGTCATTCGCCTGTCTGGCGATCTGCTCCAGATCGTCATCATCGAAGCTCATGGCGCACAGGACAGGCCCGAAAATCTCTTCCTGCACCACCGCCATGTCGGGCCGCGTGCCTGTCAGCACCGTTGGGGCGATGAAGTTGCCCTCATTGCCGATGCGCGTGCCGCCAAACGCCACCGTCGCGCCGGCGCTCCTGCCCTGCTCGATATAGCTCATTACGCGGTTGCACTGGATCGGGGAAATGACCGGTCCCATTTGGACGCCTTCGCTGAGGCCATGGCCAACCCGGATATTTCCGGCTCGCTGGCCGATGCCGTCGACGATCTGATCGAAAACCTTCTTGTGGGCAAACAGTCGCGATCCGGCGGTGCAGACTTGGCCGCTATTAGCGAAAATTCCCTGCGTGACGCCGGGAATTGCAACCGAAAGGTCGGCATCGGGAAAGACGATGACGGGGGACTTGCCTCCCAGTTCCAGGGACACCTTTTTCAGATTGCCGGCGGCTGCCTTGACGATGACGCGGCCGACTTCGCTGGAGCCGGTAAAGGCGACTTTATCGATTTGCGGATGCGCCGCGATGGCTGCGCCCGCGGTCGGTCCGAACCCGGTTACGACATTGACCACGCCATCGGGAATGCCGGCCTCCTGAACCAGTTCCCCGAATCGCAGTGCCGTCAGCGGCGTTTGCTCCGCCGGCTTGAGCACGATCGTGCAACCGGTGGCGAGTGCCGGAGCGACCTTCCAGGCCAGCATGAGAAGCGGCGCGTTCCAGGGAATGATCTGGCCGACGACGCCGATCGGCTCACGCACCGTGAAAGCATGGTACTTGTCCGGCGCAGAGATCGAAATGGTTTCCCCGGTGATCTTGGTCGCCCAGCCGGCCATATAGCGGAACATATCCACGCTAAGCGCAACGTCCGAATTTCGCGCATTGGCCAGCGGCTTGCCATTGTTGAGAACTTCCAGCTCGGCCAGCTCGTCGGCATTCTGCTCCAGCAGATCGGCGAGTTTCCAGAGGAGACGGCCGCGCTCGCTTGGCGTGATGCCGTTCCATGGACCTTCGAAAGCCCGCCTGGCTGCTTTGACGGCGTTATCGATATCGGCGGCATCTCCTTCCGGAACTTGCGCGATCACGCGCCCGGTGCCGGGATCGTAAGTGTCGAAAACCTTGCCGGACTGGGCTGGCACCCATTTGCCATCGATAAGGAGTTTTTTCTCTTGGCGTAAAAAGGATGCCGCCTTCTCGCCAATTTGAAACTGCCCTGCATGTGTGTTCATCGAACTCTCCATTAGTATCGAGAAGCGCCCCGATTAAAACTTGTCACTCGATCACGAAGTGATCAGGTCCGACCGTGCGAAGCAGCCGCTTGGGGGCTATGAAATCGAGCGGCCGCACGGGCGACGGCAATTCCGTCACCGGCTTCCCGATCAAGCGGTGCCTGTCGGCCACCGGCTCGGGATTCGGCACTGCCGCCATCAGCTTCTGGGTATAGGGATGCATCGGGTTGCCTATCACCTCCCGGCTTGGACCGATTTCTACGATCTCGCCGAGATACATGACGGCCACGCGGTGGCTGACGCGCTCCACGATGGCCATGTCGTGACTGATGAAGAGATAGGAGAGCCTCAATTCCTCCTGCAACTCAAGCAGCAGGTCAATCACCTGCGACTTGACCGAAACGTCGAGCGCCGAGACGGCTTCGTCGGCTATGATGGCCTTCGGATCGAGCATCAGGGCCCGCGCGATGCAGATGCGCTGACGTTGCCCGCCGGAAAACTCATGCGGAAGACGGCCGACCATCGATGCGTCGAGACCAACGCGCTCGAGAAGGTACTTGGCCTTTTCCGATGCCTGCGCCTTGGTCGCAAGCCCATGGCACAGCAGAGGCTCCGCCAGAATTGCCCCAATATTTTGTTTCGGGTCCAGGGAACTGAAAGGGTCTTGGAAGATCATCTGAACGTTGCGGCGGAGGTCCGAAAGATCGGACCTGTTGTCGCCCCGCACCGTAAGTCCCCCGAAGACTACCTCGCCAGCATCCGGCGGATTGAGAAACAAAATGCTGCGGCCGGTCGTTGATTTTCCGCATCCGGACTCGCCCACCAGCGAAAGCGTTTCTCCCGGCATGATATCGAAGGTCAGGCCCTCGACGGCGTGAAGGCGCCCCACCTTCCGGCGCAGTGCGCCGCCGCGCACGTCGAACCGGGTCACCAAATTGCGCACGCTCAAAACCGGCTTTGAGGATTCTCCTTCGCCCGACGCCAGATAGGAGCGGGTTCCGCCATGCCCCAAACGCGGAACCGCGTCGATTAGCATCCGCGTATAGTCCTCGCGCGGGTGCTCGAAGACATCCTTCACCGTTCCCGTCTCTACCGCGTGTCCCCTGTGCATGACCATGACGCGGTCGGCGATATTGGCGACCACGCCCATGTCGTGCGTGATGAACAGGATGGCTGTGCCGGTATCGCGCTGAACCTCGTTCAACAGGTCGAGGATTTGCGCCTGTATGGTCACGTCCAACGCGGTTGTCGGCTCGTCGGCGATGAGCAGCTTCGGAGAGCACGCCAAGGCAATGGCGATCATGATCCGCTGCCGCATCCCGCCGGAAAACATATGCGGATAGTCGTTGAAACGCCGGCGCGCATCAGGAATGCGGACGCGGTCGAAAAGCCGGATGCCTTCTTCGCGCGCCTCGGCATCGTTCAGGGGCCGATGCTGCCGCAGCATCTCCTTGATCTGCGTGCTGACCCGCAGAACCGGATTCAGGCTCATCATCGGTTCTTGGAAGATCATGCTGGCAATGCCGCCGCGCACCTGCCGCAACGTCGACGTCGATGCGCCCACAACTTCCCGGCCATCGACAACAATCGAGCCGGTCACATGAGTGGTGGCGGAAAGCAGCCCCATGATCGCCATGGAGGTGACGCTCTTGCCGGACCCCGACTCGCCGACGAGCGCAAGCGTCTCGCCGGTATGGATGGCAAGGTCGACATCGTGCACCACATGGTGCTTGCCGAAAGCGACGTTGAGGCCCTTTACCTCAACCACGGGGGCTGTCTTTTGTTCGCTCATGAGCTTGGCGCCGGTGCAACAGTGAAGCCCGCCTGCGAGCGGGAACGCTCCGAAGTCGGAGCCCAGGTCAGCATTTCGAGCGCGTATAACGCATCCAGTGTCTGCCGCGATATCGGAATGCCTTTACTATGTGCCACGGCGATCTTTTCCCGAGGCCTAACGGCGACGTGGCCGACCGACTTCAGTTCAGGCTTGCCAGCGCTGACCATCAGCAGCACGCAACCTGGCGTCAGCCCGGCGGCATCGATTGATTCCAGAACCGCCTTGTCACCGCCGAGGAGCGCTGCGAGTGTGTCGCGGCCCTGGCCGGAATAGAGCAGACCGTGCGCATCCGGTTCGGCCAGCAGCCAGTCAAAGCTTCCATCCTTGGCGATGATACCGATCGAACAGAGATCATAGTCCATCGCCCCAACCAGTGTAGCCGGAACAAGCGACAGCTCGGTCGACCCCGCTATTCTGCACATTTCCCATTTGGAGCCGCTGATATGCGCGGCGAGAGCGTCAATCGCGGCAGGTCCGGTTTCCAGAAACGAGATACCGGCGGCTTCCACAGTCACCAAGGTATCCGATTTCCGGTGACGGAATTGGTGGCGGGGCCGCCTCTCCGCCCGGCAAATTTTGTCAAGGACAGCCGGGTTCAGTGCCGCCGCCGCGGCGACAATGTGAGCACCCCGGTCGGCGGTTCCGAACGCATAGCCCAGCGCCCTCAGCGACCATGGCAGGACGCGGGTCAGTTCCGAATAGGCAACAAACATGGTCGTGCTCACAGGGCAACCTCGTTCTCATGCTCGCGGACCCTGGAACTCGGCCTTTCGGCGTCGAGGAATTCCGAAGGCAGCGGCTCGTCCTGGAAGAAGGTCCCCCGCACATAGCGAATGCTAAGCGGCGTCGAGCCGCGAATGCCAAGCGAGGCCAGGAAAAACCGGATGAGATCGGCAGGTACGAAATCACGATGCGCCAGCGGATCGCGGATTTCCGCATAGGGCAAGCCGTCCAGATACTGCACGCGCGAGATAGCGTAGTGCAGATCGGGGTGGTCCAAAATGACGTCGCCGACGCGCTCCTGGTCATCGCGGCTGACCAGCACCGATGCCAGCCTCTGGATCAGTCCGACGTGGTCTATGAAGGACTCGAAACGCTCATGCGGGTCGACGACCCTCTCGCCGCGTCTCTGCTCGCCATTATCAATCGAATGATACCAGAAGTGCTGATGGGTCTCGGCGAGCGTGCGGTCGGCAGTGAGAGCCCAAACGTAATTCCTCTGAAGAATTTCGCGCAGCGCGCCGACCGTCATGGCCGGCTGCAACTGACGCTTACGGGCCGCGCCGGGCTGGAAATAGGGTGCGAGCGCGTCGCAAAAGTCCGGCACTACATCGAGAAGCAGGCTGTGGAACAGTTCTCTGGTCTCGCCGTCCATAGTTTCCGCGACATTTGCGGCAACATGGCCCCAATGCTGAAACCGTCCTTCTTCCAACCTTGCTGATATACGTTTCAGATTGTCGATGATCGTCTCGTTGGCCACCACATAGTTCTGAGTCTGCGGGTCGGCCTGCGCATAGATCACGATGGCGCTATCTATCGAGCCCCGGACAATCGAAATGCTGCCCGGATCGACAGGCAGACTTTTTGCGTAGCCAAGCGCTGCCTCGCGAACTGTCACCCAGGTAGCGACCCAATGCGGCCAGCGCTGGAGGGCGACGCACATGCCCTGGCCCGACGAGTTGCCTATGCCGAGCCCGCGCGCAATGGAAATGTCGAGTTGTGCCGCGTCTGGATTGCGTTGCCGCGCCACGGCATTGACGAGATCGATGGAGACCAGCCGCACCAGATAGACCGCGAAGAGATCCCCAAAGAATGGGTGCGCCAGCGGGTGCCCATCGGGAATGCCCGGATAGGAAACCGTTCCGTTGCGACCGCTGCTTTGAAAGCCGCCGTTCCGCATGAGATAGGCAATGCCGAGTTCAGGCGCGGGCTGTTCGCCGCGCGACAACGCTCCGACAACCGCGTCGAAATGGCGGCTGCTGCGATTTGCGGGTGTCCAGCCGATTACATCCGAATCCGTCCGCATCTCGCCTTCCGCCTTGATGTCGAACGTGTCGAATTCCCGTTTGATGCGCTGGTCACTGGCAAGATTGACGAACAGAGCACCGAACATATCGCGGTCGGCGCCGTCCGAGCGGCGGCCGACTTTTTCGATCCCGTCCCACGGATAGGCTCTGGCGATATAGGAGAAGGAATGGCCTTCCGCATCGATCCGGTAGACGAACCTGGCCGCGCCGTTATCGCTGCATTCCGAGGAGATCATCCTTATCTGCCAGCGTTCGCGAACCATCCTGCGCAGTAGCATATCGGCAAAACTTACACGCGAAGCCTTGAAGCAGCGCAAATTGTCTACTCGCATCAAAACATCCGCCGGACGCATCCAGCGCCGCGCCTTTTCCGCACCTTCCCGGCCTGCAAACTCCTGCAGGCGCTGTTCGATGAACGCCGGCAGCGGCGGCTCAACTTGGCTAAACGTCATTTCCCTGCTCCAGTCAGCGATCATTGCGGGACGCGGCCTCGTTCATGCTCGACCCGACAAGATAAAATGTGAAAACAGTAAGGGCGACGGCAGCGCCCGGCCCCAGGCTGAGCAGCGGTAGGATCGGCAAAAACATTGAGCCATCGCGCACCATGCCGCCCCAGTCCGGAGCAGGCGGGGGAACACCCAGCCCAAGAAAGCTCAGGCTTGCCGAGGTGAAGATCGCGAAGGCGACATTGATTGCGAACTGCGCCCACACCACGCGCATCGTGTTTGGCATGATATGATGGCGGATGATCCAAAAAGCGCTTGCGCCCGTGGCGCGGGCAGCCTCCACGAAGACCATTTCCCGGACCACGAAGACCTGGCCGCGAACCAGCCGCGCAACCGTCGGCGCGGTGACGACGCCCAGCGTGACGGCGAGATTGATCACCGATGGCCCGAGCATCGCGGTGATGATCAACGCCAGCACGAGTCCCGGCAAGGCAATGAAAATGTCGATGATCTGAACGAGGACGAAATCGATCCAGCCACGGAAAAACCCGGCTATCAGGCCAAGGGGCGCGCCAATTAAGACAGCAACGATTGCCGCCGAAGCGCCCACCTGTAATGAAACCCTCGTCCCGTAGATCACGCGCGACAGCACGTCCCGGCCGAGCTGATCCGTGCCGAGAATGTTAGCGGCCGAAGGCGGGCCGAGCACGTTCACCGTTGTAGCGGTCGGGTGCAGGGGCGCGATCAAGGGCGCACACACCGCGATCAAAGTGATGATCACCAGAAGTGTCAGGCCCAGGACCAAGCGAAAAGGGAGTTTTTTCATTGGATTTTAAGCCGATGTTCGCACGAGCGGATTGACGAGGCTGTAGGTCACGTCCGCCACGAGGTTGAGGATCATCACGCCGACGATGATCACCATCCCGACCGCGAGCATGACTGGGAAATCCCTCGACGAGATCGCTGTGACGAGAAGACGGCCCATGCCAGGCATCGAAAAGACGGTTTCGGTAACGACTGCGCCGCCGACCAGCTGCCCGAGCGAAAGACCTGCATAGGTGATCAGGGGCAGGATGCTATTGGGCAGTATATGCCGATAGGAAATGCGCGCTTCAGAGAGCCCCTTGGACCGTGCCGCCTGGATAAAGAGGCTGTCTTTCACCGATTGGTATTCGGCTTTGTAGACGAGCGTGAAAGAGCTGAAATAGAAGGTCGTGAGCGTGACCACGGGCAGGATAATATGGATCAAATGCTGCCCCGCACCCTTCGACCATGGCGACCACCCGGTCGTCGGCAGCCAGCGAAGCTGCACCGAAAACAGATAGATCAGGAGCAGTCCGAGAAAGAAATTCGGCACGGTAATGCCGACGATGCTGACAGTGGCGGTGAGCCGGTCGATCAGCCTTTTCATGAACGTCGCCGAGTTGATGAGCGTGGCGCCCAAGAAGGCGATCAGAATTGCCCAGACGGCGAGTTCGAGCGTCAAGGGAAGAGCATCCGCGATCATTTTCGCGACGGGTTGCTGCGTCAAATAGGACCGGCCGAGATCGCCCGAAATCGCGGCATCCATCCAATTCCAATAGCGCAACAGGATAGGCTGGTCGAAACCGAGCTTCGCGTTCAGTTCGGCGATCGATTGCGGTGACGCGTTCTCCCCCAGCATGATCGCTGCCGGCGTGCCCAGAAAGGACGTTACCGACGCGAACAGCAGAAACGTCAGGATGATAACGTTTGGCACCATGATCGCTATGCGGGAGAGTACAAGCGCAAGCATTTCGGCCTCAGCTCATCACGAAGGAATCGAAAAAGCGCCGCGCGCCGCCTGCCCCGCAAAACGCATGGTTCGTAGACATCCGATCGATGACGGTCATGATGGCGCTCACATTCCTTAAACCTGTTGCGGACAGACCGGATTTAACCGGCCTTGCCGCCACGCACCGCGCTGCGGCAAGGCGCGAAAATCAGGCCTGCGTTTTCCAAACGTAACGGAACCGCGGAATTTCATCGGGCATTGGGGCGAACCCCTTGACAGTGTTTCGCATGGCGTTGAATTCGATGCTGAACCCAACAGGCATGTAAGGCAGATCGGCAGAAATCTGACGCTGGATTTTCTCGTACAGTTCCTTCCGGCGAGCCTGATCGGGAATTACCCGCGCCTCGTCGATCAATTTATCCACTTCGTCATTCTTGTAGCCCGTGGAGTTAGCAGTGCCCTTGCTGGCGAAGAGATAGTGGATGAGGCCGTCGGGGTCGGCGCGTTGCGTCCAGCGCATCGGCGTGAAGTGGATCTCCCCAGACACCGTCTTGGCATAGTAATCGCTTTGGGGGACCGGCTCGAGTTCGATATTCAGGCCGATCGCGTCAAGATCTTCCTTGGCCAATTCCGCGAAGCGCCGCAACGTATCGCCGCTCGGCGCAGCAAGCTTGAGCGTGGTGCCCTTCAGACCGGCATCAGCCACGATCTTGCGCGCCTTTTCCGGATCGTATTCGTAGTGCACCAAATCTTTCGGCGTCCACCACAGGCCATCGGGCGTGAAGCTGTCGGAGATCTTGCCTTGTCCGGCCCAGATGATCTGGTTGATGCGGTCACGATTGAGACCATGAGCGATGGCCTGGCGAAGCTCCGGTTTGTTGTACGGCTCGGCGTCCCAACGCCACTGGTAGGAGTACCACACGCCGCCCTTCGACGGCACAAGCTCGATATCCGGGCTGGCCTTCGAAAGGCGTGTATCCAGCGGATCGAGCTGGCTGATGAAGTCGATCTCGCCAATGGCCATGCGCTGGATGCCGACGACGTTCGTCGGAATGTCCTGGAATGTAATGCCGTCGAGATACGGCATTCCTTTTTGCCAGTAATTCTCGTTCTTGGTGAGCGCGATGCGCGAGCCGCGAACCCATTCGCCAAAGACGAACGGACCGGTGCCGACCGGATTGGATCCGACATCACTCCCGAATTTCTTGGCCGCCGCCGGCGAGGCCATCAGGCCTGCACGATCGGCAAACAGCGCCAGCAAAGGCGGATAGGGTTCCTTCATATCGATGGCAACGGTGAGTTCGTCCACCACTTCGACGTTCTTGACGCCTTCCAGCAACTTGAGCTGCGAGGAGTTGCCCTTTGGATCGAGACGCGCGTCAATATTCCATTTCACGGCCTCGGCATTGAACGGCGTGCCGTCATGGAACTTTACGCCTTCCTGAAGCTTCAGGCTAACGCGCGTGCCGTCGTCCGAAAATTCCCAGCTTTTCGCCAACGCAGGCTTCAGGGAGAAGTCAGCTTCCGTCTCCAGAAGCGTGTCGAACACCAGGAAAAGGATCTGGCGTTCGGTCCATTGTGACGACTGGAGCGGATCGAGCGTGCGAACGTCGCTGATAAAACCGACATTGAGCGTGCCGCCGGTAACCGGCTGGGTATCCTGAGCCAGCGCTATTGCCGGCAAGGAAGCGATGATTGCGAAGCCGCTGACAGCGGCCATGAATTCTCTTCTGTCCATAACAAGTCCTCCGTTGGTTAAGTTCCCTGTATTGTCCGGCCTTGGCCGTTATTGGCCCCAGTTGAAACCAGGGGCTTTCACGCTATTTAATCGCGGCGTGCAGCGGCCTGCCTGCCTGATCCACTCCCATGATGCGCATATCGTTGAACCGGTCGCCGATGCGATGGTGCGGTCGCCCGCCGCTCGCGGCGCCTAGGGCGATGACGATTTCATCGTGGGCAGGTGCGTCCGGAATGGTAAATTCCACGGTCAGGAAATGGGCGCGGCTGCCCTTCTTCTCAGCGTCCTTGTGGGTAAGTGGAAGCGTCAGCGCGGTGCCTGCGCCGGCGCGCTTGTTCGTGAACGGAAGGAAAGAATCGCCGCCGGCGGCGATGCGGAAGACGTTGCCGAAATACAGCGTGTGGATCAGGCCGGCCGCATGTTCGACCTCACCGTCGGTTCCCGTCACCGCGCACTTGCCGAATGCCTCGATCCGGTCCGGACCGCCCATGATCGCAACAAGGCGCGGCACGAGGGTTTCCGTCAGAACCTTGGCGTGCTCCATGATGTGGGGCTGAAGGTCCTCGACAAACGCCGATCCCGCCCAAGGATTGCGGATCACCGCCGCGCAGGCCGCCATGCGAAGCGGAGCAGGCGCAGTGCGCCCCCCTTCGACGAACGTATCCTCGACATAGTCGACAACCTTGCGGACAAGAACCCCGCTCATTTTTCTGCTCCGCCGGCTGCAAGTTCGGCCAGCACGCGGTTGGCGATGCGGTGGCACTCGACACCGACAGGAACGCCGCAATAGATCGTCAGATGCGTTATGAGGGCATCCAGCTCATCACGGGTGACCCCGTTGCGAAGAGCGCCGCGAAAATGCAGCTCCCATTCATGCATGCGGTTGAGCGATGCAATCATGACAATGTTCAGCATGCTGCGGGTCTTGGCATCCAGTCTGTCGTCGCCCCAGGCCGCGCCCCAGCAATATTCGGTGATGAACGTCTGAAAGCCCTTCGAGAATTCGGTTGCCTTGCTCAGCGAGTTTTCGACATATTCGCTGCCAAGCGTCGCTTTGCGCCGCTCCAGTCCAAGCTCAAATAGCGCCTCGTTCATTCGTTCTCCTTTCATCCTTCAGCGTGAGCGCGAAAGGAACTCGCGCACGTGGCCGGACACCAGCTCGGATGCCTCGACCAGGACGCTGTGTTTGAGGCCCGCCAAAATGCGCAGTTCGGAATTGGGGATCAGCCGGTTCATCGTCTCGGCCATCCGGACGTTCGAGCCCTGATCGAACTCGCCCGTCATCACCAGCGTCGGCTGGCCGATCTCGGGAAGCCGGTCGACCAGTTCGGTAAGGCCAAACACCCGGTACGCCTCGAGGTAGGAGGGAACATGGACCGTCTTGAGCTCGGCGATCCGCTGCTCGATCACATCAGGATGGTGCTCGGCAAACTCCTTGGTAAACCAGCGGTCGTGCGCAGCACCAGTGATTGCATCCATGCCGCCGTCGCGGATCATCTGCAGGCGCCCCACAACTTTTTCACGCTCAGTCGGGGTGCGGCCGGCAACGGCAGAAAGAAGCACGACGCGTTCGAAGCGGTCAGGATAGGAGCGGGCCAACTCCTGCGCGATCAAGCCACCTAGCGAAAAGCCGGCCAGATGGGCTTTGCGCACCCTGGCGTCATCCATCACCTGAATGATGTCGGCAGCGAATTTCTCGACGGAATATTCCGCGTCTATGCGCGCAGATTGGCCATGCCCGCGCAGATCGGACCGAATGATTTCGAAGCTATCTTCCAGTTTGCTGCTAACGCCGTCCCAGCTTTGCAGATTGGCGCCCACTCCATGCACGAGCACGAGAGGATAGCCCTCGCCGCCTCTCTTGTAGGCAATGAGATCGTTTCTAGTGCGCGTCAGCGCCATTCGAGGAACCCTCGTTCAAATTCGTTTTTTTGGTATACCAACAGTCAGCCATATGGTCAACCGTATTTAAATCGGCTACTTGTGATGACGAACTCGAACGCGTAGCTGTCAGGAAGGCACGACAGGAGAAACGCCGCGATGCATGAATGGACTGACTGGTCGATTGCGAATTCACCGACGTTGCGCGAGCAGACCGTTGTCACGCTACGCGAGGCCCTGCTCAACGAAGTTTTCAAGCCGGGCGAAAAGCTGGTTGAACGAAAGCTGGCCGAGCAAACCGGTGTAAGCCGCACGAGCATCCGGGAAGCGCTGAGCCAGCTCGAATCGGAGGGGCTTGTCACGCGGGTGGCAGGCAAAGGCATGTTCGTGACGCGCCTGTCAGAACGGGAAGTCCGGCAGATCTATGAAGCGCGCGCAATCCTGGAATCTGCGATGGCGCGCCTCTTCGTGGAGCGGGCCACCCCGCAACAGATAGACGAGCTGGCGCGGCGTATCTCGGAGGCGGGCGAAACCGATACTTCCGAGCTCGCCAGGCAGCATGCGGAAAAGCTCGATGCGGTGTGGGCCATTATCATGCAGGGTGCGGGCAACGACATTACCCGGCAAATGACCTTTCTGCTGCAGGCCCGCGTTACCTATTTGCGCACCGTCACTACCCGCGTCGCCTCGCCTGAACGGCGCAGGGATACGATGGCTCTACTGCACGGAATTTTCGATGCGGTGCGCGCGCGCGACGCCGACCTCGCCGAAAATCTCACGCGCGCCTATGTGAAAAGGTCCGCGGCTTTTGCGCTGTCGCTGCTGCGCGACCCTGGACAAAACGCCAAATCCTCCCCACGCAAGCAACGGGTCGACCGATGAACTATGTCAAGCTCGGCAAGAGTAATTTGAAGGTATCCCGGCTATGCCTCGGCGCGATGGGTTTCGGATCAGTGGGGTGGCGGGCTTGGGTGCTCGATGAGAAGGCATCTGCGCCGATCGTTGCACGCGCCCTCGACTACGGCATCAACTTTTTCGACACCTGCGATTTCTATTCGGCTGGCGAGAGCGAGCGCATCCTCGGCCAGACGCTCGTACGCCAGCAGCCGCGCGACAGCTTCGTCATCGCCACCAAGGCGGGGAACCCGATGGCTGTGCATAGCAATGGGCGCGGCTACTCCAAAAAGCACCTGTTCAAGGCGATCGATGATTCACTGACCCGCCTAGGTACGGACCATGTGGATCTTTTCCAGACGCATATCTGGGACAACGATACCGACCTTGATGAATTGGTCGATGCCATGGCTGACATCGTGCGCGCCGGAAAGGCGCTTTATGTCGGCGTCACGACGATGCCCGGCTGGACACTCGCAAAATGCCGCGCAATTGCTACTGCGCGCAGTCATCCGGGATTCATCTCGATGCAATGCGAATACAACCCCGCCCATCGCGAGTGCGAGCGCGAATTGCTTCCCTACTGCCGTCACGATGATGTTGCAGTGATCCCGTTCAGTCCAATCGCGCGCGGCTTTCTCGCCGCGGACCGCCGCGATTTGGCCCACCAGACGGAGCGCACGAAAAGCGACGACTACACGCAGAAATATTACTACAGGGACAGCGACCATGCCGTTCGCGAGGTCATCTCCAATATCGCCGCCGAGATCGGAAAAACCTCGGCACAAGTGGCGCTCGCTTGGACGCTGGCTCGCCCAGGGATTACCGCGCCCATCTTTGGAGCAACCTCGACCGGGCAGGTCGATGAGGCAATGGCGGCATTGGAGATAGTGCTCGCGCCCGAACATATCGACAGCGTCGACCGGGCCTACAAGCCGCGGCCGCTGAATGCCTCCGGCCATTGAATGAAACGCAGTGCCTTTCGGTTATGCTGATATGCTTGTGATATCGTACTAGCTCGCCCGCCTACAGAGGAGCTTGGCCGCCTTGTATGACTTGCGAGTCCACGCACTGCCGCGCCTGTATACGCAGGTAGCCGATATGATCCGCAGTGCCATTGTCGTCGGCGAACTGGCGCCCGGAGATCGGCTGGTGGAACGTACGCTGTGCGAGCGCATGGGCGTTTCGCGGACGTCGCTGAGGGAAGCGATGCGCGAACTCGAGAACGAAGGCCTGGTTACGAATCTGCCCAACCGGGGACTTATCGTCTCCGTCGTCGATCCCAAGATGGCAAAGGACATTTTCGATCTGCGCGAGGTTCTCGAAGCGCTTGTATGCAGGTTGTTTTGCGAGAACGCCACCGACGACCATATCGAACGTTGCAGGTACGTGTATGACGAATTGATGGACGCTTATCGCGCAGGTGTGCCGCGCGAGATGATTGCCGCGAAAACGCGATTCTACGACGTCTTGATAGCCGGTGCGAACAATTCCGAAGCGGAACGGATGTTGCGCAGCATCCATATGCGGGCCTCGCAGTTGCGCATGATTTCCCTTTCCGACGCAGAGCGGCGAAAGGCATCTCAGGAAGAGTTGGCCACCCTGCTCGACAGCCTGGTCAACCGCCGGGCGAAGGATGCCGAGCGCCTCGCAAAGAAGCACGTACGCAAGGCGGCGCAATTCGCACTCAGGATGATTGAACAGCTTGGAAACCAGCCCGTCAGCTAACCGTCAACTTCGGGCGGCGCGAGATGCCGCCCGTCCGCCGCTGTCCTCGGCGACGGTCAAGGAAAATTATGTCGTGGCGGGCGGCATCCGCACGCGCTATTTCGAAGCCGGCAGCGGGCCGGTGGTTGTCCTGCTGCACGGCTCGTCATTGGCGATCGATGCCTGGTCGACATGGCACAACACCATGCCAGTTCTCGCGCGCGACTTCCGGGTGCTAGCGCCTGATCTGGTCGGTTTCGGCCTCTCCGATATTCCGGTCGATGGGAAACACGTTCCGCGCCTCGAAAGGCGGCGCCACGTTTCAGCTTTCATCGAAGCGCTGGGTGTCGCCCAATGCGCGCTGGTAGGCCATTCCGAAGGCGGCTTCATCGCGGCGATGCTTGCCCTCGAAAATCCGGACCTTGTTACCAAAGTGGTGGTCGTCAGCAGTGGCGCCACCGCACCACACCTTGGCGGCGATGAGGACCGGGCTTGGCAGGCCGCTGCGGCGGCAGCGTACAACGTGCTCGACGGATGCGAGACCGAGGAAGATTTCCTGCACACCAACACCAGACTAAGCGAAAGGAATCCGCCGGAATTCGTGGAAATTCTGAGAAGGAACTACCGGGTGGCGTGCGAAACCGGCCAACTCCAGCGCTTCAAGGAGGCGGCCCGCGAAAGGGATTACACTGAATATGTGAAGGTTCAGGAGGAGCATCTTCTTCCGTTTTTACGAACCATGCAGGCTCGGCTATTCATAGCGTGGTCGGGCTGCGACGAAACCGTCCCGGTGGCGCGCGGGATCAAGTTACTGGAACGCGCGCCTCAAGCCGACATGCACATTTTCGCCGGCGCGGCTCACATGGTCATGATTGATCGCCCAAGCGAGTTCAATGAAGTTATTTGGGCTTGGCTTAGCGATTAGCCGTCAACGAATTTCGATCCTGTTCGACGCCGGGTTTCCGTTCGCATCCGACGGGGCGACTCGGTTCCGCACTGCCAATTATGCGACCTTCGAAGCACAAACGGCGAACACGCAGGGGGGCAGATGTCAGCCTTCTGGCGCGTTCAAAAGGGCTTCCACCGTTGGACGCTCTCGATCACCAAGTTGAAATTCGGGGAGTCTAAAGATCATCGCGGCCATGGCAACTCGCCGCAGGGCGTCAACCATTTCGTCATGTGGCAGCAAGGCGAAGGTCTGCGGTCCGGCTGATGCAAGGTCGTAGTCCTTGCGGTTGAAAAACATGCGAGCATGAGGAGCGCAGCCCTCGAGGTTATTGCTCAGCCATTGGTGCAGGAAGTCCGTGCCACGCGTGCTCATCCCGGCATAAGCCGGCGAACATACACAAGTTCCTGCCGCTACTGGAGGCGGCCACGCACAGCAGCCGCCACGGTCCTCGGGTCAACGCAACGAACTCAGCGCCGTGAAATCCTCGTCGCTGAGCGTGATCGAGGCAGCTGCGGTGTTTTCCTCGAGATGGGCGACCTTGCTTGTTCCTGGGATCGGCAGCATCACCGGCGAACGCTTGAGAAGCCAAGCCAGGACGAGTTGGTTGCGGGTTGCGCCGTGCTTCGCAGCCAGTTGGTCGAGGGCCGAGTTGGATGCCTTGCTGACATCGAGCGGTCCCCAAGGAACAAAGGCGATGCCTTCGGCCTCGCAGTATTGCAGGACGTCTTCGCTTGAATCGTTGAACAGCGAGTACTGGTTCTGGACGGTCGTGACGGGGATCGCACCGGCCTCCTCGAAGCCCGCCTTTCGCTCCGCATCGACCAGCGTGGAGGCCGCATCCGGAAAGCTACTGTCGGGATAGCGGGTCGAGGCATGGCGCTGCGCCTCCACGAAGATCGCCCAGCCGGAGCCGAGACGGCGGAAGGCATTGTTGAGCCGGCTGGCGACGGCGACCAGTTCGGCCGGCACCGCGCTGTCGAGATCAGGACCGCGAAAGCGCGCGATCCGCTGGAAGCTGCCGTCCTTGTTGAGGACGACACCGGCGCCGACCAATGCCGCCCAGGGCAGGAAGTCGGCGAGGCGGCGGCTGCGGTTGCGATATTCGGCAAGGTTCATCATCGTTTGCGACCTCGCTCAGACAGTGAAATGCGCAGGGATGCGCAGGTGCCGGCGAACGACGTCGACGAAGAGCGGGTCACGCTTGGCGGCCCAGACAGCGGCAACGTGGCCGATCGCCCAGATGCCGATGCCGACGAGCCACAGACGCAGCCCCAGCCCCACGGCGCCCGCGAGCGTCCCGTTCATAATCGCGATAGCGCGCGGGGCGCCGCCGAGCAGGATCGGCTCGGTCAGTGCCCGGTGCACCAGGACCACATAGCCCGGCACTGCGTAGTCCGGCATTGGGCCGCCCTGTTCGACAGCGCCCGCCATCAGATCAGCGCTCCGCCGCCGAACGAGAAGAACGACAGGAAGAAGCTCGACGCCGCGAAAGCGATGGACAGGCCGAACACGATCTGGATGAGCCGGCGGAAGCCGCCCGACGTGTCGCCGAAGGCGAGCGTCAGGCCGGTGACGATGATGATGATCACCGCCATGATCTTGGCGACCGGGCCCTCGATCGACTGGAGGATCTGTTGCAGCGGTTGTTCCCACGGCATCGACGAGCCGGCGGCATGGGCGGGCGCGGCCATAACCAGGATGAGCGTGGCACCGGAAACGGTCATGGCGAGACGATGGCGCGCGAGGCACAGGCGTTGGATCACGGATTTTCTCCTTCGTGGCTTTGGATGAGCAAGGTCGGGCTGTCGTCGCCCTCGAAGACGGCTGGTGCGACCTGGTAGTCACCGTCCGGGCGCAGGCCATCGACACGGGCGAGTTCGAACAGCCGGCGCGCGGAGCCGCGGCCGGAAAGGACGGCAACCAGGTCGATCGTCTCGGCGATCAACGCGCGCGGCACCGTGACTACGGCCTCTTGGATCAGCTGCTCCAAGCGGCGAAGCGCGCCGATGGCGCTGCCGGCGTGGATCGTGCCGAGGCCGCCGGGGTGGCCGGTGCCCCAGGCCTTGAGCAGTTCGAGCGCCTCGGCTCCGCGCACTTCGCCGACTGGAATGCGGTCGGGGCGAAGGCGCAGCGATGAACGAACGAGATCCGAGAGCGACGCGACGCCGTCTTTGGTGCGCATCGCCACGAGATTCGGCGCGGCGCATTGCAGTTCGCGCGTATCCTCGATGATGACGACGCGATCGACGGTTTTGGCCACTTCGGCCAGCAGCGCGTTGATCAGCGTGGTCTTGCCCGTGGATGTGCCGCCAGCGACCAGAATGTTGGCGCGATTGGCAACGCCCAACCGAAGCGCGTCCGCCTGGCGCACCGACATGATCCCGGCCGCGACATAATCCTCGAGGGTGAAGATGGCGATGGCAGGCTTGCGGATAGCGAAGGCGGGGGCCGCGACAACGGGAGGAAGAAGCCCCTCGAACCGCTCCCCGGTCTCGGGCAACTCGGCCGAGACGCGTGGGGCGCCGGCATGGACTTCGGCGCCGACATGATGAGCAACGAGGCGGATGATGCGTTCGCCGTCCGCCGCCGACAGGCGCTCTCCTGTGTCGGACAACCCCTCGGACAGGCGATCGATCCACAAACGCCCATCGGGGTTGAGCATCACCTCGACGATGCCCGCGTCGTCGAGATAGCTCGCGATCGCGGGTCCGAGCGCTGTGCGCAGCATGCGTGCGCCGCGCGCCAGGCCTTCTGAATTGTGAGGCGAAGCTGCCATCCTGTCCCCGTTTCGATCCGGGGGAACATGGGTGGCCCCCTGGACGGGGATGATTAAGAGAGCCACATCTCGAGTGGTTTCAACACCTATGTCGAGGTGTAGTGGCGTAGCGTACAATTACAGGAGATTGGCGGGATCGTCCGGCGACCAGCATTGACGATCTCGCGCCAAATCTGCTCCGTTGTCGCCGCAAGCCCTGCGAGGCGACGATTCTTCCATCCGGTTCGCACGCGCAAGCGACCTCGCTGCGGCTGTTCAAGTCTACCAAGCCGTTGGCCGACGACAATCGATCCATTAAAACATATCATCGCATGGTGGTGATATGTTTCCATATATCAGCTCTTGCAAGATTTTGCACAAAATGATATGCTGAAGCGTATCATAAACCACCACTGATATACAAAGGCATATCAATGCCCTACGCGACAGACGAGATTCTCCAGACACTCCGCGGCGCCCGCGAGCACAGCGGGCTGAGCCAGCGCGACCTCAGCGCCCGGATCGGAGTTCCGCAAAGCCATATTTCGAAGATCGAGAGCGGCGCGACCGACCTCAGGCTTTCAAGCCTGGTTGAGTTCGCACGGGCGCTCGATTACGAACTGGTCCTGGTGCCGCGCAAGGCCCTGCCGGCGGTCGAAGCCATAGTCAGCAGCGCTTCCGCCACGCTCAGCGTCGAAGCCCGCCAACGTTCCCAGGTATTTCATCGCGCCCAGGCAGCCCTCGCAAGACTAAGCCGCGATGACCCCGAGGCTGCGGAAATCCGGCGTCTCGATCAGACGCTGCGCGAGCTTGCGACCTTTCAGCTCGGCAAAAATGATCTCGAAGCGCTGCACACCATCGCCGGCAGACTGATGAAACTCCCGGCCGGTCCTGCCGCACTTCCCATCATCGAACGCGTCTCGCGGCAACTTAGAGGGCTGCGCAACAGGATCGCCCACGCACTCCCGGAAGCGCCGCGCCCGGCCTACGAACTCGACGAGGATGACGAGGATGCCTGACGTTTCCATCCTCGATGTCCGGCTCTACGGCGAGAAGATCGGAACGCTCACGCTCATTGCGGGCGATCGCACGCTGTTCGCCTTCGACAAGGCCTATATCGACAATCCAGAGCGACCGACGCTCAGCCTGTCGTTCAAGGACCAGTTCGGCCAGCTCCTGACCGAATTTCGACCCATAAATGTCAGGGTGCCGCCCTTCTTTGCGAACCTCCTGCCCGAGGGGCCAATGCGGGCCTATCTTGCCGAGCGGGCGGGCGTGAACGAAAAGCGCGAATTCTTCCTGCTCTGGGTTCTCGGTCGCGACCTTCCCGGCGCACTCACCATCGTGCCGGCGGACGCGGAAGCCTGGCCGGACCTCAAGGACGAGGGCGACGAGGAAGCGCGCCGCGCGCGTCGGACGAATGCCCTGCGATTTTCGCTGGCGGGCGTGCAGTTGAAGTTCTCGGCGGTGAAGAACGCTGGAAAGGGCGGAGGTCTTACGATTCCCGCCAACGGCGTCGGCGGTTCGTGGATCGTCAAACTTCCCTCGCAGGTCTACGGCGGTGTGCCAGAGAATGAGTTCTCGATGATGAGCTTGGCGGCGAAGCTCGGCATGGACGTGCCCGAGTTGCAGCTGCTTGACACCAATGCGATCGACGGCCTTCCCGAGGGAATGCGTAGTATGAAGGGCCACGCGCTTGCCATCCGGCGCTTCGACCGCACCGACGGCGGTCCGGTGCATATCGAGGATTTCGCCCAGGTGTTCGGTGTCTGGCCGGACGACAAATACAAGCGCGCAAGCGCGCGCAACATTGCGACTGTGCTTGGCGTTGAGGCCGGAGACGACAGCGCCGGCGAGTTCATCCGCCGGCTCGTCTTCAACACGCTGATCGGCAATGCCGACATGCACCTGAAGAACTGGTCGGTGATCTATCCCGACCGGCGGTCAGCGGCGCTCGCTCCAGCCTATGATTTCGTGTCGACCATCCCCTACATCCCAGACGAGTTCGCCGCCATCAAATATGCCCGCACCAAGCGCATGCGGGAGCTCTCGCTCGACGAGCTCCGCTACCTCGCGGCGAAGGCGCACCTGCCCGAGAAGCTGGTTGTCGATACCGCGCGCGAAACCGTCACCCGATTCCG
This sequence comes from Mesorhizobium waitakense, assembly GCF_056431085.1. Lineage (NCBI taxonomy): Bacteria > Pseudomonadati > Pseudomonadota > Alphaproteobacteria > Hyphomicrobiales > Phyllobacteriaceae > Mesorhizobium > Mesorhizobium waitakense. Next base: position 43,218 of record NZ_JBWKME010000043.1, read on the forward strand.
TGACGAATGGCCGGAGGCGAAGAAGACGCTCCCCGTTGCGCGCGCCGTCGCCGACGCGATCGACGCTCACCTGCAAGACCTCGCGCTGATTGCCGAGGCCTGAACGATGATCCACGGACCTGTGCCGTCCGCGAGCCGCCTGTCCCTCTATCGCACGGGCACGCCGGGCTGCATTGGGTCGAGACCGCCATCGATGTCCTCGGATATCTCGTGCCGGAGCTTCGGTCCTTTCGCCAGCCGCCGGCCGAGTGCGGTGACGAAGGCATCATAGCGCTCGCCCGCCTTGGCGTGGGCCGCCTGCGCCGCCGGCTCGGGCAGCGCCGGTGTTGTCGCCAGCCAGAAGCGGACGAAAACCGCGAGCGTCTCCACGGCAATCGCGACATCACGCTCCTGGCGTGCCGTACGGCGATCGAGTTGGTCGAGCCGCTTGGTGATCGCCGCCTCCTGTCGCTCGGCGGCATCGGGTGAGAGGAACGACTCGATAGCCGCCTCCGCGACGAGCGACCGGGAAAGATCACGGCGCGCCGCATGTTCGACCAGCCTGCTCATGACCTTCGGATCGAGATAGACGGACAGGCGTTGTTTGCGGGGTGCCTTTGCCATCGGAGCCTCACATATCCACACCGTCGCCGGGGTCGAGCGACGCCTGCCGCGCAATGCCCTGCATGAGTCGCGTCAACCGACGATTGCGGGCAACATTGTCTTGGTCGGCGTCGTCGAGGTGATCGATCTCGAATTCGTTCTCGGTCGAAGACTTCACGACCTGGTCAACGCGACTGAGCTCGGGTTGCCGACGACGCTCGGATTCGGTCAGGTCCTCATCCGCGACCGCGGGCGACGAAGTGGCTTCCGCAATCTGGGGACGGGAAGGCAGAGGCAGTCTGGTCCAGTCGTCCGGTCTCCCCTCCACTGCCGCCACCAACGCCGGCGGCGGCAGGATACGCTCCTTGAAGCGAGCGTCCTCATGATAGCGCGCCTTTTTGGCGCGGATCGGCGGCGCACCCGAGACCATGACAATCTCGTCGGTGGACGGGAGCTGCATCACTTCACCAGGCGTGAGCAGCGGGCGCGCCGTCTCCGAGCGGGAGACCATGAGATGACCGAGCCACGGCGACAGCCGGTGGCCGGCATAGTTCTTCATAGCCCTCATCTCCGTTGCAGTTCCCAGCGCATCAGACACGCGCTTGGCGGTGCGCTCATCATTGGTGGCAAAGCTTACCCGGACGTGACAGTTGTCGAGGATCGAGTTGTTGGCGCCGTACGCCCTCTCGATCTGATTGAGGGATTGAGCGATCAGGAAGCTTTTCAGCCCGTAACCGGCCATGAAGGCGAGCGCCGACTCGAAGAAGTCGAGACGGCCAAGCGCCGGAAACTCGTCGAGCATCAGGAGCAGCCGGTGCCCATTCGCCCTCACCTGCAGATCTTCGGTCAGGCGGCGACCGATCTGATTGAGAATCAGGCGAATGAGCGGCTTGGTCCGGTTGATGTCGGACGGCGGTACGACGAGGTAGAGCGTTGTCGGATGCTTGTCGTCGACGAGGTCGCTGATGCGCCAGTCGCAGCGGCGGGTCACCTCTGCCACGACAGGATCGCGATAGAGGCCAAGAAACGACATGGCGGTGGACAGCACTCCAGAGCGCTCGTTGTCCGATTTGTTCAAGAGCTCTCGCGCGGCGCTGGCAATGACCGGGTGCGGACCGGCTTCACCCAGATGCGCCGTTTTCATCATCGCGGACAGCGTCGATTCAATCGGACGCTTTGGATCGGAGAGGAAGCCGGCCACGCCGGCAAGCGTCTTGTCCTGCTCGGCATAGAGGACATGCATGATCGCGCCGACCAGCAGGGCATGGCTGGTTTTCTCCCAATGGTTTCGCCTCTCGAGCGAGCCTTCGGGATCGACCAGGATGTCGGCGATGTTTTGCACGTCGCGGACTTCCCATTCGCCGCGGCGCACCTCAAGCAATGGATTGTAGGATGAGGATTTCGGATTGGTGGGATCGAATAACAGGACACGGCCATGCCTGGCGCGGAAGCCCGCGGTGAGTTGCCAATTCTCGCCCTTGATGTCGTGAACGACGGCTGAGCTTGGCCAGGTCAGCAGTGACGGGACGACGAGGCCCACACCCTTGCCCGAACGTGTGGGCGCGAAGCACAGCACGTGCTCCGGTCCGTCGTGGCGCAGATAGGCGCCGTCAAACCGCCCAAGCACCACGCCATCGGAGCCGAGAAGGCCAGTTGCCTTGACCTCCTGCTTGTCGGCCCAGCGGGCGGAGCCGTAGGTCTCGACCTTCTTGGCCTCGCGAGCACGCCAGACCGACATGCCTATGGCGACGGCGACGCAGGCGAAACCGCCGGAAGCCGCGATAAAGGCTCCCTCCACGAAGATGGACGGAGCGTAGGCATCGAAGCCATACCACCACCAGAAGAATGAAGGCGGAAGGTAAAACGGAAAGCCTAGGACACGGAACCATGGCCTGCCGAGCTCGGGCTGGAACGCCAGGCGCCAGGCCACCCACTCCGTCGCGCCCCAGGTCGTGAACAGTACGATCGCCAGCACGGCGAGGATTTGGCCCCAGAGAATCTTGGTGGCGGACATGGCCGCGGTCCTTTCTTCAAATTCAGTTTAGAGGCCGAGGCCTCGCTTGCGGCCAAAACTCCAGTCGACGCCGTCGTCATTGCGAGCGACGCCAGAGACGTGGCGGCCAAGATGTTTTTCCAGGGACGGCGTCCAAGGCACCAGTTGGAAACCTAGGCCGTCATCGATCATGGCGAAGCGGCCGGAGGCGAGCGTGAAACGTTGCCGGTAGGAACCGCCTACGAACTCGCCGTTGCGGACGCGGTTGAAGGGTTGGCCGGTTTCGGCCGAGAGCTTTTCGCCGAGCGCCTCCAGTTCGCGGCGACGCAGCGTGTCTATCAGGTTGCGGGTGAAGCTGATGCGTTGGCCATGCCGTTCGCCGAGGCCCTGTTCGACGAGATGGTCGGCGCGGCGCTGCATCGCCTGCCGTACCTCGGCGCCGAAGCCACCGCCCGACAGCGCAATCGGTTCGCGGGCGATATTTTGACGGTCAAGCCAAGTTGCGCCGGCGGCGGTGGTCTGCTGCTCAAGGTCGAGATCGGAACGGACAGCGAGCGCCATCCGCGCATGTCCCTGCGCGTCAGGGAATTTGCGCAGTTCGACGATCGAACCCGGAGCGCTGTCGCCGGCGGCGTCGAGATCGGACAGCTTGATGTGATGTGTGCGGCCATCGATGGCATCGACCACGGCGTACGCGCTGCCCTTCAGCTCATCATCGAGACCGCGGTCGACCAGCCGACCCACGATCGGCGTGTCGAGGCGCTCCGCCGCCAGCACGTAGCTCGCCGAGCCGCGCTCGATGCCCCGTTCGGTCAGGGCGCGGTGCATACGCTTGATGATATCACCGCGTTCGCCAAGCTCGCGCAACGTCGCCTCGGCCTTGTCATCGATCATCCACTGGCCTGGGCCGGCCTGTTCGGCAAGGCCAAGGGATTCGAGCTTGCGCACCCGCCCGACCTTCAGCACGTGATACTCGTCGGGCTGGCCGTTCAGGGTGGAGGCAAGGTCGATGACGCCTCGGTCGCGCCCGTCGCGAACAAGTTGCCGGTCAAGCTGGGTCCAGCGTTCGGCTTCGACCTGGCGCTGCAGATTTCGGCGGATGTCGAGATCGCTGCGCGGGCCGAGCTCCTGCGTAACAAGATCGGCCGCGCGGGCGCGCATCCCCTCCTTGATGTAATCGCGCGAGATCACAAGATCTTGCCCGTCCTCAGCGTGGCCGCGCAGGACGATGTGAAGGTGCGGGTTGTCGGTGTTCCAGTGATCGACGCCCGCCCAATCGAGTTTTGTGCCGAGGTCCTTTTCCATCTGGCCCATCAGATCGCGGGCGAAGGCTTTGAGATCCACCATGTCGACGGCATCTTCAGGCGAGACGATGAAGCGGAAGTGGTGCCGATCATCGCCGCACCGCGCGGCGAAAGCACCGCCATCCACCGCATCGGCCTCCGGCCCGAACAGCCTTGCCTTCTCCCCGTCACGGGTGACGCCCTCGCGGCGCAAATAGGTGAGATGGGCCGCAAGCGGCCCGGCGCGCACGTGATGGCGCACCAGGCGTGTCTTGATGATCACGATGCGCGAGCGGCCGGTGAGGAGACGATTGGCGCGCACGCTTGCCGAGCGGCCACGCCCGAAGGTCGAGCGATTGACCGGACTGATCCGGCCGGAGCGAGAGATATGGGCACCGGCCTTCTGGGCGGCGGCAAGCGCCTGCGCGATGAAAGGCCTGGCGCGCTGGGCACTGGGCGAGCGGATGCGGCCAGGCCGGATGCGGAAACCATCCTCGTTATTCATCGCGAAGATCCCGCACATCGTCACAAGCCACGGAAATCACTCCAAAAACAGCGCTCCAGCGCGGTGCGCCAATCTTCGCACCTCGCGGAAATGCGGCATAACCACTTGAAACTACACAACCGATCGACGCCGCACCTCGCGGCCTTTTATCTCGCCATCTTCCGGTTGTTCTGCCCTCCTTCCGGCTCCATCCACGCCACGGTGCGCTGGAGCTTGCGGTTGCGCGAAGACGCCGATACGCGCTCATGGCTGAATCCCTTCGCCTGATCGCGCCACGAAGAGACCTGCGGACTGCGGCGCGATGGCGACGACATCGCGCACTGGAGCAGCAGAGCCAGCGTTATTTGGCGGTCGCTCGGCCGGTACGGAGGCGACAGCCTGTTCGCGACCCGGCCGACCTACAAAAAGAGATGCATGCTTCCAGGGAATGGCCTCGGCGGACGTGACGGCGAAAGGGCGGATGGTCGCGCGGCCTCCGACAAACGGGGCAAGCGCTGCGACATAGGCGCGGGTCTCGGCCGGTAGCGGACGCCCGGCGAGGTAGGCTGCGTAGCGCGCAGGCCCGGCGTTGTAGGCGGCCAGAAACCCCGGCGACCCGAAGCGATCGTGCAGTTCGCGCAGATACGCCGTTCCTGCCAGGATGTTGTCCCGGGCATCGAACGGATCGTGGCCGAGCGACCAGCGGGCGCGCAGATCATCCCATGTGCCGGGCATGATCTGCATCAAGCCGCGGGCGCCTGCGCTGGATACGGCGCGCACATCGCCCGCACTTTCCTTGCGCATGATGGCGCGTATCAACGCGGTCGGAACGCCGAAGCGGTGCGAGGCTTCGCTGATGTGCGCGCCGAACGGATCGCGTTGCGACGATCGCGCGATGGCCAAGTCCTGCGCCACTGTCGCCGCCGGCATGACGGTCGCGACGGACAGGCCGCAAAGGAGGAGCAGAGCCATGCGCCGGGCAGCGCGAAGCGGCCCGGGCGCACCGCGATGGCTCGTCGACGGACGGCGAGCGCGCATCGTTCAATCCTTCTCGCTGCGGTCGCGCGGGCGCGCCCAGTGCAGCGACCAGGACGTCTTGTCGCCGCCATTGCGAAAGAGGTTCGCGCGTATCGGCTGCGCGAAGGTCGGTTCGTCGAGCTGGATCGAGACATAGTCTCCGGCCTTTTCGCTGGAGCGTTTCCAGCCGGCACCAATCTCAAGGCCGTCCTCGCTTCCGGCGTGAACGCGGTAGTCAGGCGCATTCTCCGTTTCGCTCGCCTCTGCCGCCACAATGGCGATATCTAGGTTGAGGCTGAGCGTGTGGATGCGCCCGCTATAGCCAGTCTTCTGGCGCGTCAATTCCCCGATCTGTTGCATGTCAGGCTCCTGTTTTCAGTGGTGCGGTGATGAAGGCTGGCGGCACGACGCGCGCCGCCGGTCGCGCGCTCACCGCGTTGGCGCGCGCCATTCGAAGCGGCCCTTGCCGTCCTCGTCTGTCCACAGAGGAGCGGCGCGGCCGATGATCTGGCCGGAGGAGAGGAGGCCGAAGTAACGTCCGTCGAGGCTGTCGCGGACCTGCCGGTTCATCAGGAAGACTTCCCCTGTCGAGACGCGGCGGCAGCCCTGCCAGACCGGCAGGGCACGGCCGGCCCGATCACGCTCCAGCGCCACGCCCGCCTCGATACCATCGACAGTGATGGTGAGGTTCGAGCGACAGACACGTTGCCCGTAAACGCCAAGGATGCGCTTCAAGAGTGGAACGCCCCTCGGCAGATAGCCGCGATCAGCCAGGAAGTCCGCGAGTGGCTCGGGCGCGTTGACGGCGACAAGATCGGCGACCTCGAACGGTCCGTCGAAGTCGATCGCATAGAAGCCAATCGGCACGCTGGCCGATGCGTTCCAGATCAGCCTGACCGGCATCGGCGAGAGGGCGGGATAGCCGACGCCGATGGATGCGACAACGCTCGCCAGGATGATCGCGGCGCGCGTCACGGCTCGGTCCTCCTGCGAAGCAGGGCGGCGAGGTGGTGGTCGAGCGTGTAGCCGTGCGGCTCATGCCCGGCGGTTATCCGGTTGTGGATGTGCCGCCAATGATCGGGCGATACCGACTCAAGTTCTATGCCGAGGCGTTGGATGGCGTCGATCGCCTGCAGGACGCGTTCGACCTTGGGCCAGGTCTCGACCTTCAGCAGGATGTCGCCGCCGGGGCGCACGAAGGGCAGTGTCTGATAGGCTTCGCCACGTGCGACCGCACGCACGATGTCGATACGTGAGATGATCGTTCCGAAGTCGTTCGCGGCCCAGCGCACGAAGGCGAATACCGCGCCTGGCCTATAGGACAGGATGCGCCGGCGACGATCAACGATCTGTTCTTGGGCGTGGGTGCCGAACCGTATCCAGTTCTCTTTTCTCTTCTCGACCCAGGTCAGTTCGACATGGACGAGATCGTCGGGGGCGTGGCGCGTGGCCGGGAACGCGCCGCGCACGCGTGGAGCCGCGATGCCAGTCATGATGGTTCTCCTGATGTTGCGGGAATTCGCGCGAGCATCTCGCGCCGCGTGTCGGCGGCGATGACGTCGTGCTGGAAAGCGGCGATGCGGTCGCGCACCTGCGTCGTCATGTCGGTGGTCGGGCGCACGACGAAGGCAGACTGATCGACGGTCCCCAACGCAGTGACGGCGGCCTTGATCCGCGTATCGGGACCTGACGGGCGCGATGCAAGCCAGTACCTTCCGGACCACTCACTCATCGCGCGCTCCCCTCGATCTCGCTCACGGGTGCGGCGGTCTCGCGCTGCCGTACCGTCGCCATCGAGGACGACATGCGCGCCGCTCGGGCCGGCAGATGCACGCTTCGCGGAGACGAGCCAGAAGCTCGGCCAAACCCAATCCATGGAACGGCGACGGTTGCACTTGAGCAGCACGAGGGCTGCGAGCGCCGCGACCCGATTTCCCTTGCAGACCAATTCGCCGGCGAGATGCAACGTCAAAGCCTTGCCGACACACCTCTTCTGATTGAGGAGCGCGACGATCATCGGCTGCCTCCGAAGGGCGGATGTAGAGGCGGATTCGAGGCATCGGAGGCGCTGGGTGCCGAGCTGCTACCACCAGAAACCGTTGAGGTGTTCGGGGTCTTGTTGGTGGTTACGCTGAGTGCGTCGCTGGCTCGCCGGACGAGCCCCTGCACATCGCGCGCGCGCACTTCAAAGTTAGATTCTGGGTTAGACTCTAAGTTAAGGGCGCGATTTCGGCTTTGGTTTCGGGAGGTTAGGCCCCGTTTGGGTTCCTGATAGCACGAGCCTGCGGTTCCCGATGGCACGATAGGTCCGGTTCCTGATAGCACGAGGCCGTCCACAGGCCTTCCACAGGAGGCGATCCGCTCAAAGGCGAGCAGCGCCCTGCCGCCAATCTCCACTTCCAGTGCAAGGGTGTAGCCGGGCAGCGGCTGGCGGCGGATGATGTCGCGCAGCTCGAAGGCAAAGCGCTTGTAGGGCGACAGGCTGCCGGATTTCAGGTGAAGGTGACGGAAGTCGAAGCGCCAGCCATCGCGCTGGCGTCCGCCATGCTTGCGCACCAGCCGATAGAGCCAGCGCTCCAGCCCGCCAGTCAGGTCGAAATAGGCGCGATCGATCGTCAGCACGAGCGCGTCATCGAGGACTGCCTGGTAGAACCAGTCGGGGACGATCAACTCGATCCCCGCGGGTTTACCATGGCGATCGATGCGCTCCTGCCACTCATTGATCCATGAGAAGCGGTGACGCCGGCCTTTGGCGGGCTGACGGATTGTCGTCGAGACAGTGGTCGACTGCAGCCGGTCAAGCGCCGCCTTCAGGCGTTGATAGTCGCGAAGACTCTTGCCGCGGCCGACGAAGGTGAGAATCTCATAGGGCGCGGCGGCCATCAGGCGCGAGGTACGAAGCCCGGTGTCGCGCGCCTCGACGATCTGGCTCGCGGCCCAGATCAGGATGTCGGCGTCCCAGATGGTCGCCATCCCATGATCGGGTACGGCTTCGACTCGGATCGTGACGTTGCCGGCCGTGAAGTCGATTGGCGCGACGCGATGGGTCTTGGAGAGGGAAAAGAACGGATAGGCCATGAGATCCTGCGCGTCTCTTGGCGCGAAGTCACCGGGAAGCGCCAGGAACAGGTCGAGTTGCCCGCGCTCCGAAAGGGATTGGTTTCGCGCCGCCATTTGGAAATGCGCCCGCGGTCAGCGTGCGTATCGTCCGCCATGCGCCGGCGGCGTCGGTGTATGACGCTTGGCGGGCAGGACCGACCCGCGCGGATCGGATGTAGAGGTGACAGCGCCGCGTTCGGCCCAAGCCTGAAGATCGTCGACGGCATAGACGACACGGCCGCCGAGCTTGCGGTAGCCAGGACCGGTGCCATAGGTACGGTGCTTTTCGAGCGTGCGGGCGGACAGGCTGAGGAAATCCGCGGCTTCCTTGGTGCGTAGGAAGCGCGGCGGCAAGACGGCGATATCGGGTCGCATGGGTCGGACCTCCGTGGGGTTTTGGGCCGCCGCTGGCGTTCAGCGGTGGACGGCGACCACGGTGGCGGAGAATGGGCTTCGCAAGGGATGGGGAAGTTGAGGGGAGCTAAAATCCCCACCCCTTGTCCGGGCTAGAACCGCTATGATCGACGGCGAGGCCGCAGGATCTGCAAATAGCCACCGCCAATCATGGCGGTGGCGCCTTCGACGAGGCCGATCACCGCGTCGCGCAGCGCGGAGGTCTTCCAAGGATCAGCGACGACGCGCTTAAACCCGTAAAGGGCGATGGCGATGTCGCGGTAGCTCGCGCCATTCGAGTGGCCGTCAGAGGCCTGCATCATAAGACGGAAGCGCCGGCGTTGCTGCGGGGTCATCCGTGTGTCTGAAGGTGCGGGGCGTCCCTGCAAGGTACGCCAGAACCGGGTGAGTGCTTCGATCCGTCCCAACGTTTCTGCGTCCAGGGGAATCAAGGCCGCCAGAGGACCGTGCGGGTCACTGCCGGGCAGAAGGAGAAGTTGAGTGACGACACCTGCACTATGGACAACGTGGCGCCCTTCCGGACTGTCGTGGTCCACGCCCAGGCCAGTCAACGGCGCGGCCGGCGTGGATATTAGGAAATCCGGCGCACCAATTAGGGGAACCACGGCTGGATCGACATCAGGCGACCAGAGAACGTCTTGCGCCAAGGCGGATAAGTCCGGTCTAGCCGGGAAATCGCAACCCCCACAGCCGCTGTACCTCAGGCCGCAACAGTGCTTTTTCGGCTCTTGTGGTCAGGAGCGCCCGGTAGTGCCGTTGATAGGGTTCGTGGCGTCGCAGACACTCCCAGGCGAGCCCTTCGATCGGCAAAGTATCGAAATAGTCATAGCTGTCATTGTCTCGCCAATGCGACGTATCCGGCCTCATCCAAGAGCTCCTCGCAAACAACGCGTAGACCCCGCCTCCAAACGATTCCGGGTTGTAGCGATTGGCGGAAGACCCTTGCCGGGCATCGGGTGATGCCACTTCGGCATCATCCGCGAACGACAGGCGCTGTGGTGCTAGTTGCTGGATCGACGCAAAAGATGACGGTAGCCTGCACGCGCCATCCAGCGCGCTCGCGCCAGATGGCTGTCGTGGATGCGCCGGGCGCGTTGTGGCTCCTTCGCCAGATCGATGCCGAAGAGAATTTCAACAACCTCGCGCCAGTCCGCGCCGTCGTCGGCGGCGTCTAGCAGACGCACATAGAGCTTGATGTGCTCCCGATCGTATTCGGTGAGTTCGTCGCTGGTCGGCGCGGTTTCGTCAAACGGCTCGATCATCGCTTGCCTCGTCTTCACAGAGTGAGCCTGCATTTTATAGAAACAATCTTGCCAGCGGAGGATGGTCTATCAGCATCAGGCGATGCGGTTTCGGCATCGCTCTCGGCTTGAGTGAACCGAACCGAACGTCCGCGGAAGAAGGCCCCGGCCTTCCGGCCGGGGCCTGCGCGGGTCCTTAGTCAGCCCGTCGCGCGGTCGGGCGTGACCAGATGAGCGAGAAACCCTCACCTTCCTCGTCGTCGAAGAGGTTGGCGTAGATCGGGGCGTTGAAGCTCGGATCGTCGAGCTTGAGACCAAGATAGTCGCGGCCCTCGTTGGAGGTCTTCGACCAGGCGGCGCCGATCTCTGCACGACCGACCAGCACCCGGTGGCTGGGAGCGTTCTCGCCAGTGGCGCGTGTGTCTGGGACGATGCGCACGTTCTTGGCCTGGACGCTGAGGGTGACGATTTCGCCGGTGAACTCGTTCGAGGCGGACTTCTTGAAGGTGCCGATGGTAGCCATTGTAAGTCTCCGTTTTCTGTTCCCGAGCCCGCACCATGCGGTCTCGATGGCGATCACTTGGCCGGAGGCGACCGACGACGCATCGCCCGCGACCGGAGCAACGCGGAGGACGGCGCAGGAACGACTTTCTTGTCTCGCGAGGAATGGCGGCGCCCGGGGTCCCCATACGCTTGCCACATGGGGTGGGAGCCGGCAGGGGAAGAAAGTCGAGATGCGTCGTTGCGGCTTAGGGGGTCGAGGCTTCAGCCGTCCTTCGGGCAGATCAGCCCAGGCCGTGTGGAGCGCTCTTGGGACGGATTGGCAACGGAGACGTTGGCGTCCAACTCGCCGCCAGCGGATCGCTACAAGCTTCACTGGCATCGCCCACACATTCCAGGCTCCAGATCCCGCGGACCTCCAACGCCCTCGTCACCGGCCGCGCTGCCGCCAACGACTCCCATTGCGGATCAAGGTCCGCGCCTGTGGGATTGTGATAGCAGCCGCGCAGCAAGACGACGTCTCCCGCTTCAGCCTCTCCCAACGCCGTCATCATCTCATCGAATGTGAGACGCTGGGACATTGGGTGAAGTACGGGTAGGTTAAGACGTGCAATCCGGCAGCTCCAAAGATCAACCAGTCGGGCCTTCGACCTTTGCATCGCCAATGAGTAAGTGGGCTGCAATTTTCACCATTGGTTGATGTGACCGTAGTTGCGTCGCGAGCCGGGCAAAGCCCGGCGAGCCGCAGCCACCAAGTTGATGCGAGCACGACAAATGGATCGTAGACTTTTTGATCAGAAGCTACGCGGCCGGATATCCGGCCGCGCATAATCTGGGCTGGGCTGTCAGGTTGCCTTTTCGAGCAGTGACTTGGCCTTGGCTTCAAGCTCGAGGCGGCTGTCTTGATGGGACTTGCTCCGGGCATGCGCGGTCATGCCTTGCACGAAATCAAAGATGCTCTCGGGCGGCCTGCCTTCCTCCTGCAAGACTGTTTCGATAATCTTGCCGGTCTCCCCCTTGGAGAAACCGCGCTTGCGCAGAAAGCTTTCGCGGTCGTCATCGCTACGGGCGACGATCTTCTCGCGGGCGGCTTTGATGCCGGCGATGAATGGCGCCGGTGAGGAGTTCGCGAAACTCGTCAAGGCCGGCGCTGCCTCATGGGCAAAACGCTGCGCTGCAAACTTCGAATGCCGGATGCTGATTTCTTCAAAACCTTCGACGCCCCAAAGGTTGCGGTTCATGCAAACGGCGCGAAGATAGAAGGAGGCGATGCCAAGCGTCTTGCTGCCAACTTCCGAATTCCAGCAATAGAAGCCCCGGAAATACAAATCCGGCTCTCCGTTCGGCAACCGTCCCGTTTCGATGGGGTGGGTGTCGTCCACCAGAAACAGGAAGACGTCGCGGTCGCTGGCGTAAAGCGTGGTGGTGTCCTTTGTGATGTCGACGAAGGGGTTATGCGTCATGGTTGCCCAGTCCAGCACGCCCGGCACCTTCCACATGGTGTCGTCGGTGCCGTTGCCTGCGATCTTCATGACCGCTGCGACAAGCTCGTGGTCCCAGATGCGGCCATAGTCCGGGCCGGTGACGGCGCGAAGCTCGATGCGTCCGTCTTCTGCCTCCAAGGTTTTCACAAGCTCGGCGCGATGGGAAAGCAGGCCGTGCTGCAGGTTGATGCCAGCCAGCGGCGCGGGAAGCTGGCGCATGTAGGTGGCGGGTGCACCGACAAGGCTGCACAACTGCCCGAAGCTCCAATGTGTGGGCGTAATCGGCTGGTCCTGTCCGGGAACAATGAGCGAAAGCCTTTCCGGATTGTCGCTAGATGCCTCGACCCTCACTGCCCGGCTCTCCACAGTCCGGGCCGTGGCGCGATCCGCACGGACGCGCACGGCGTCGTAAAGCTCCGTCAGCGACAGATAGCGCTCATCGTTGGGGCGCGAAAACCATTCCGACGAAACGCGACCGACGCGCTCGCCGCGCGAGATATCTACCCGAAAGCCGCCGGAAACAGCCTGCTGCTGGCCGTGGTTGGTGCCATTGGTATTCGTGATCATGTTCATTGCTCTCACTCCTTTTCGTCAAAGCCGAAGGCATGTCCCCCGGCATGCCTTCCGGGGGCGCGTGAGCGCGCGGGAGTGATGGGGGCCAATGCGGTCGCGCGGAGCCGGGCTGCGCGGTCGAGCGAAGCGGATGGAATTGACTTGAGAGTTGTGTGATCAGTCAGCCGCTTTGCGAGCCGGCGGCCCTGCTCTGCAACAGACGGCATTGGCGGGGAAGCGAGGGGAAGTCCCCTCGCTTTCCTGAAGGCTATGGGCAAGGTTATCCGAAGTCGATCAGAACGATGAAAACGAAGCTTGCCATTACAATATTGGCGAGAGGAGTGGATTGTAGAAAGGAAACGGACTATTTGCCAAATCGGCGGAACGGGTAAATCACACGTCTTTAGTGCGTCCGATGAGACAAGAGGAAAACTGCATGACCATTTCACCCGAACAAGACGGCCAAACAGATATCGTGTCGATCGCCGCCGACATTGTCGCCGCCTATGTGTCGAACAATCCACTGCCGGTCGCGGAACTGCCAAAGCTGATCGGCGACGTTCATGCCGCTTTGCAGGGGATTGGCACGCCTGCGGTTGAGCCTGTGGTGAAACCGGAGCCAGCGGTATCGATCCGCAAGTCGGTGACGCCGGACTACATCATCTGCCTGGAGGATGGGAAAAAATTCAAATCGCTGAAGCGGCACCTCAGCACGCACTACAATCTCAGCCCTGACGAGTACCGGGCGAAATGGAGCCTGCCTTCCGATTATCCGATGGTGGCGCCGAACTATGCTGCCGCTCGCTCGGTGCTGGCGAAGGCGATCGGGCTCGGCCGCAAGGCAGCAGAGCCCGCGCCGGCAGTGACACCCAAGCCGAAACGGGCTGCTCGCGCGGTCGCCGCGGCGATCACGCCGGTGGCCGCGAAGTCGTCGGCCAAGAAACCTCGCAAAATTGCCGCCAAGGCCTAGCCTGCGGCATCGAACTGACTATGTTCTGGGCCGTGGCGGATCTGAACATGGCGAAGCCCCGTCCACCGGACGGGGCTTCTCTTTTGCTTGGTGCCGATTTCACTCGGCGGCGCGGCGGGACCAGATGAGGGAGAATTCGCCCTGCGTTTCGGTCTCGACCAGGCTCGCGTAGATCGGAGCGGGGAAGCTCGGATCGTCGAGCTTTACGGAGTGGTAGTCGCGGCCCTCTCGCGAAGTCTTCTTCCAACCCGCACCGAACTCGGTGGCGCCGGCGAAGATGCGGTAGTCCGGACCCTTTTCGTTGTCGCCTTCGGCGGGCACGAAATCGACTGTCTTGACGTTGAGGTTGAGGGTCTTGACCGAGCCCTTGAAGCCCTTGGCGGTGCTGGTGAACATGCCGATCGTAGCCATTGTGGTGGTTCCTTCCGTTTGACCGGGCCGCGCCCATCGCGACCTCGATGGAGGTCTTGAGACCGGAGACGATCGGCCTGCACCCACCGGGGTCCCCGTTGCGCTTGCGCAATGGGGTGGTCCTTAGGGCTGGAACGAAGTGGAAGGCGGCCAGCGATGGCTTTTTTTGTTTCGCGATGCAAAGCTGGCCTTTTGGGCCGGCGGCGGAAAAAAGCCAGCGCTGGACGTTGCAGGAAGACGATCGAGGCGAAGCCGGTCTTCGGTCAGACCCAATCCATTCGAGGACGCAGTGGGAGCGGCCTGCCGCCATATGAGGAGGAACCGCCGCAAGGCCATGTGATCGCGCTTCTCATCCGGACCGCAAACGCTCCTGGGCCGATCTGAAAGCTAGCCCATCCTTGCCGGCAAGACGGCGATTGCCGCCGCCCTTGGAGAATGGAAATCAAGCAAGACACTCGCGCTGGCGGTACTTCGTCAGTCGCGGCATGGATAGCAGACATTCCATCCCTGAAGGTCAGATGATCACACCTTCGAGCCTCTCAACGATCCAAGGGGCTCATCCGGACGATGCAATGCGGGCATGGTCGAGATCAGCAGCAGGGCGAATACGCGTCAAGCTGAACCGATGGACTGCCGCGCCATTCGCCTTAAGCAGAAAACAGGCTTGCGACGGACGAGGCATCGCCAAGGGAGGAGCCGCCACATCTTACCCTCTTCCCTATGTCGTGCGGTCGAGGTCCCCGGNNTGCCCGAAAAATTCTAACGGTGTCCGGAGCCGCCTTCGCGGCTCCGGTTTCTGCCTTCATTCGGCGGCGACGTCGAAGCCCTGACCCGCCTCGCTCTTACCGTCGCCCTCGGAAGGGGCCGCATGGGCATCGTCCAAGGATACTCGATCCGCTGCGGAAGGCTTATCCGCCATGGTCTTGAAGGCTTCGACAAGAGGCGGATCGGCAACTATCGCAGGCTCCATGGTCCGTAGCAGCACCGGCAGCCAGCCGGTCCCGGCCAGCAACTGCTCAGCGGCTTCGGCCATCGGTTGCTTCTTCAACGCCGCAAGCCTCTCCGCCGCTTCGCTGCTGACAGCCTCGCCGACTGCGGCTAGGATGTGCGCCTTGGTGATCCGACCGAGATAGGTGCGCACAGTCGGTGTCCAGTGTGCCGTCATATCGAGCCCAAGCGCTGCCGCCAATCTGTCCGCCGTCTCGTCGGCGCTGGCTTGCGCTCCCACGGCTGCTTGACGGCGTTGACGGTGAGCGAAGCGCAATGCGTGAACAGCGCCATGATGCTGGCAGGATCAAGCGCGGCGATGAAGCCCCACAGGTCCGTCGCATTGGCCGGCATGTCCGCTGCCCATCCGGCATGCCGATCCGCCAGCGCCTTGGCCGCTGCCGTGTCTTCGATGCTATCGGCGTGGCCACCGAGATAGGTGCTCGTCGGCCGGATTTCCAGGCAATGGGCTTCCATGCCCTGATAGAAGGCCTGCGCGGCGAGCGTATGCGCGACAGCGATAAGGGCAACGTCCGGCTGCTCGCCGAGTGCAAGGCGAAGGCCGAGCGTCCGATGGGCAGTTAGGTCGCGGACGAGAAGATCGGAAAGCGGCTTGCCGTCCTCCTCCGCGTCTTCATCGTTCCCGCTATCGGTATCTGAATTGGCATCCGCCTCGATGATCTCGCCATCACCACTGATGGTAGAGCCTTCGTCGCTTCCTTCCGGTGCAGGAAATTCGTCGTCGGGGCGAATGAAGCCACGTTCGATGCGCGCCGTCCCGTCATGGGAGAGCACAACGAACACGCCGCCGCGCTCGACGACATCAGGGTCATAGGCGTGACGCAGTGCGTCGATGCGCTCGATCTCAGCCTCAAGCTCGCCGAAACGTTGATCAACATCGTCAGGCAATTACTCTGCACTCCTCCATTCTTCTGTCAGTTGGGTGAACGTCTCGAACGCCGCTCGATAGGCGGCTTCGTCTTCTTCCGACAAAACCACGGGCTGCGGGTAGTGACGACGCAGACCGTGTGCATGCGGGAAGTCGATGTGGACATCAGCCCATTTCCAGCCCTCAGCATGCCTGACGGTTTCGGCGATGCCTTGCAGCTTCTATGACCATCCGGTCGAGCAATGCCGGATCGTCATAGAAGCCGCCGCGATCATCGGTGAACAGATCGCGGATAATCATGCCGCCCGCGTCGATATAGGCTTCCGTGCCGATGAAGACGGCGCGACGGTCGCTAGCTGCGACATGGGTTCGCATCAGTTCGCGGCGGATGAGGTAGGGTTCACGATTGTAACTGAGGTTTTCGAAAACCTGTTCTTGCCGGGTGTGATCGTCGGTGATGGCAAAAGCCATCAGTTGGTCCAGCGTCAGATCACCGTCTCGATAGACCTGAATGAGCTTGGGGCTCACTGCTCCAAGCCGCAGGCGCTGCCGCACGACATGGGCGGTGATCCCAAAGCGGGCGGCGATTTCCTCCGCGCCCCAACCACGTTCCTCGCTGAGACGCCGGAACGCCTCGAACTGATCAGCAGGCGACATTGTTTTCGCGTGTGACATTCTCGTCCAGGCTGATCTCATGCGGATCGTTCTTGATGTCGATGACGCAGCGGATCGGTTCGGTCTTCTTGATCTCTTTGCGCTTCACGCGCAGAAGCTGCGCCAGCCTGCGGCCTTCGCCGATGGTGACGAGATAGAAGCCAGTTTCCGCGCCCTCGCCGTCAAGCTCCGGCTCGACCACAAGGTTTTGCAGCATGCTCTTGGCGGCGGTGCTGGCCGCATAGGCTTCGATGATCGCCTCGCTATGCGGCGTCTTGCGTGCATTGCGAGGCGACTTCTTCAATTTGTTCAGCGGAATGAAAACCTCCGTGCCGCTCTGACTGGCAATAGTGGTTTCCGCGTTCTTTGCATGGATGGTCATGGTTCTGGTCCTTTCCGTTACATGCCGAAGGCATGCCCCTCGGCATGCCTTCCGGGGGCGCGTGAGCGCGCGGCAGAGAGGGGGGCGAATGCCGGCGAGCGGAGCTGGGCTGCGCGTCGAGCGGGGCGGATCGGATCAGTTCGGCGGATGACTAGTCAGCGCCGCCTCGCGAGCGGGCGGCCCCGCTCTGTCGCAGGCGGCATTCGGGGGGGAGAGATGGCAAAGACCATCTCTCCCCCCGTGCGAACGTTGCCTTTGTCGCGAGGAAGCCTCAGCCGTGTCGGGATAGCTTCTGCGAAGAAAGGCAGTGCCCCGGCTTCCCTCTGAAGAAAGAAGCAGCCGTAGGAGCGTCAGCCCTTGCGGCGCCGCAGGCGCGACGCGGGACCGACTGCAACGACGAGACCGGTTAAGAGGGTAGCCGAAGGAGCGTCAGCATAGCGCCGCCGCAGGCGGGACGCGGGGCCGACTACCCCCGGCGAGGAGTACCGTACGGACTGCGCGAGGTGCTGCCTGCAACTCGGCCGCGCACCGTACCCATAGATCAAACTAAGAAATGGACACGATCTCAAGTTGGCGGTGCCGTAGCTGGACAATCTCGCCAACTCCCTTGCCAATCAGCGCGATGGCAACCGGTGAACCATGCGATATGGAAGCTTGAGACGGATTGGCCTCATCCTCGCCCACGATGCGATAGGTTTGTGTTCGGCCATCGTCACGCTCGAAGGTAACGGTGTGACCGAAAGCGATCACTTCATTAGACGCCGGCCCCGGCACAAGCTGAGCGGTACGGACGCGCTCGGTATAATATCGCAGATCTCGAACCGGGACCGCCGACTGCCGTCGCCTCTCGTTGACATCTTTCAGCAAACTGGCAGCCTCGAAAGCCTGTTGAGCGCGAGCCAATTCGTCCTGCAGCATCTTCAGGCCTGCTTCCGTGACAAGGTTTGTGAGGTCGGAGATAGGGCGAGGCGGAAGGATGGTTTCCGATGCCGCCTCGGCGCTTTCCTCCTTGGCAAACGCTACGCTCAATTCGTCGCTACTCCCTGTTGAATGCAGTTAGTAGACGGATAGCCCACATCCGACAATAAGCCGCAACAAACTGACGACTGGCTTGATGTGGCTCGAACGGCAGCTTTGCGCCGGTGAGTTCAACTGGTCATCGCAACACCTTCTGTAGCCTATCGGCCGGCGTTTCGAAGTCCAGGATTTTTCGGGGGCGCTGATTGAGCCGCAGAGCGACGGCGTTGAGTTGGGCCTGGAGACACTGGAGAGGTTGGTTGCTCTCGGGAAGTACTGCCTGAGCAGACCGTTGGTATTTTCGTTGGTGCCGCGCTGCCAGGGACTGCGCGGATCGCAGAAGTAGACCTGTAGATCGGTTGCAACGGTGAAGCTCCTGTGACGAGCCATCTCCTTGCCCTGGTCCCATGTCAACGAGCGCCGCAGCTCTTCGGGCAATGTGCAGATCTGCTTGGCGAGGGCCGCCACGACGGTGGCCGAGTCCCTTCTCGTCAACTTCACAAGCATCGTGAACCGGCTGTGTCGTTCGACGAGGGTGGCGATGTTCGTGTCGTTCGCACCGGTGAGCAGATCACCCTCCCAATGGCCTGGGATAGCGCGATCCTCAGCCTCAGCGGGACGCTCGCGGATGGAGACCATATCGAGTATCTGTCCTTGCCCCGTCCGGCTCTGTGCACCTTTGGCGAGGCGCATCTGCCGTTTGGTGCGCAGATGTGCCGTCAGTTCCTTCTTGAGCACCCTCGCGACTGGATGAATAGACTGCGATAGATTGCTTCATGAGATATCCGCATGCTTGGATCGCCCGGGTACTCTCGCCTCAACCAGCCCGCTATTTGCTCCGGCGACCACTGTAGCGCCAGCTTTTGCGCGACCCGCCATCGTAGCCGTCCAGAGCATGCAAGGCGACACTGCTTTGGGCGTAGCGCGCGCTCCCAAGCCTGCTTGTCAGTCCGAGTTGCACGGTAAGTTCGCGTACCTCCATTGCGCGTGATCTCCCGACATATTGTCGATGGCGCGCGCCCAAGACTTCTGGCAATGGCGCGTATCGCAAGACCCGCCGCGATCCCCCGAGAGATCTCTTCTCGCTCCGCCAGTCCAAGCGCCGAAGCCGCTCTACGCCTTGCTGACGGAGCGATACCGCCATGTAGGGATACGATCCGCTGCACGCCGGTTTTGTTCCTGCGGTCCAATGCCCGCGAGATCGACGAAATGCTTTGGCCTTGCTTCCATCGCTCCCAAAGCTCGGCCTTCTGCGCTGATGTAAGCCAGACCCGTGACGTCACCATGCGACACCTCCTCATCCTCTCAGACTAAAGGTGTTGCCACGATCGGTTGAACCCACCGCCGCATATCCGACATTGAGGTCTCCTCGGTCGTTTCCCGAAAGCAGACGGTCGGCTCAGGCGGGACGAAGTCCGGGTTTGACCCTCAGACATCGGGCCCTCTCACGCCGGATGGTAGCTTATAATCCCGCACCGACATGGCGCCTATTCGATCGAAATTTGGGAATGTTGGGCTCGCAGCTACCCTCGCTCTGTCGGAAAGGCATAGGACCCTCCAAAGACTAAGGGCGCCGGCATGGTGCTCATCGTGAACCGTCCGCGTTTGATTATAGCCGGCGAAATATCGCCGGGATGACAGGAGGATGCTCACGTGGCGCTTATGGTCCCCGGCTCAGCGCCAAAAGTTCAATGTGATTCGCGATATAGGCAGCGTCTCGGCCGACGAAGGCAAGAACAGCTGACCGGAACGTGTGCATCCAGTGCAGTCCCAGGAAATAGACTCCATAACAGGGGGTGACACCGCGCTGCTGGACTGGTTTGCCGTTGGCATCGACGATAGGGAGCTTCACCCAGTCGAAGCTGTAGCCGTATCCGCTCGCCCAGATAATCGTCCCAATGTTCTCCTGGTGCAGGTTCAGGGTGCGGATACTGTCGACATGGACAGGCGGCAGTGACGACGGGCGATCCTTCCGGTCGAGATCTGACCGCATCGCCTGCGTGGCGGCCAAAACGTCCGCCGCCTCCATGAAACCGGCATAGCTCTTGTCGGCTGCTGCCAACACTTCCATGGCGTCGTCAGCAAGCACCAGCGTACCATCGGTTATGCCTACGACCCGCCCTAGCAGCGTGGCGCCCGCGCCGCTCAAGTGGCACGGATCGAGATCGTAGCCCCCATCGACTCCGGTCAAAATAACCGTCGGCGGATACCTCCGGCCCGGAAAAGTGTCGATAGTTATATCGAAGCGGCCCAGATTTTCATACCACCAGATAACATCCTGACCACGGTAGCGCCGAGGCACGCGGCTGTTGGCGGCTGATCGAGAGAAACACACGTCGGCCGCTATGCAACAGTTCGTCTGCGATCTGGCACCCTGAATTGCCACTGCCTACGATAAGCACCGCGCCTGGCGGAAGCTGTTCAGGGTTCCGGTAGTGGATGGCATCGATCTGACAGACCGAGGCCGGTACTGCGCGGCAATAGTCCGCGATCATCGGCCGCTGAAACGGACCGGTGGCGATAACAACGTGCCGTGCCTTGATCTGGCCATCTGCTGTTTCGAGGGAATAGTATCCGCTGTCTTCTTCGCAGAGGCTGGTGACTTCAATGCCGGTGCGTATCGGGGCTTCGATCTCTCTCGCGTAGTCGAGAACGAAGCGCAAGACGTCCGAATGATGGACAAACCCGTCCGGATCGGATCCCGCATAGGGCTTCCCTGGCAACTCGAGCCACCGGTTCGGCAACTGGAACCGCAACGAATCCCAGCGCTCGGTTCGCCAGCGTTCGGCCACTCTCCGCCGTTCGAGGATGACGTGCTCTCGACCGCGCTGACGCAAATGATAGCTCATGGCCAATCCAGCCTGGCCGCCGCCAATTATCACCGTGTCGTGTTTCTCCGGCGAACACCGAGCCCCGAACGGCGTGCATCCTGCGCGTGGGCTCGTTTGAACCTTTGATCGCAGCAAGCTGGACCTAGGAGCTGCCTGTTGGTCAAGCTTCTTCAAATGCATGGTCACACTGAGCGGGGTAGCATTTTGCATCACCTTGCCTCATCCCTCCTGTGTCGGAAAACAGGCGCTCGTCGTGAGCCGACCGTGATGGCCCGACGTGAAAAGCCAGTTGGCCCGACCAGCGGATAGTGATATAGCTACTTGCTAGTAAACTGGTCTACTAGCCATGATTGAAAAAAATAGTTCTACGCGCGACAGATTGATTGCCGAGGGTCTCAAGTCGCTGGTCCTGAGCGGTTTCGACGGCGTGGGCCTGAACGCCATCCTCCATGCGGCAGGCGTCCCGAAAGGCTCTTTCTACTATTTCTTCAAGAGCAAGGAGGAATTTGTCGGTGCGGTTCTGGACGCCTACGAGCGGCACTATCTCGATCGGCGCAACGAAATATTCAAGGACGTTTCCTGCAGCCCTTTGCAGCGCCTCCGGAACTATTTCAACGAGGTCGAGCGTTACCATCTGGCCGAAGCGCCGCTTGGGGGTTGCCTTTTCGGCGTTCTGAGTCAGGTCGCCACGTAACCGGGGCAGATTTCCGGGCGATCAGGCTGGAGCGGCTTGGCTGACGA
>NZ_JBWKME010000044.1:0-4051 GCF_056431085.1 Mesorhizobium waitakense
AACCCGCCCCCCTGCAAACCCCACCTCCGCCCGGAAATCTGCCCCGGTTACATTTTGCTCCATGTAACTGATTGAAAAATATGGTGGGGCGATACCAAGGTTCGAACTTGTGACCCCTACAATGTCAAACACTCAAGACGGGCCTTCAGGACATCAACGGCGGCGGCCACGGGGAGTGTACCCATCATCGCTTGCGCGTTTTCTTTCGTGTCGACACGGGCTCGGAAACAGCAAGATTGTCACCGGATGTATCGTGATGTTTCGCCTGTTCAGGTTGAGGCCTCCGTCCATTCAGGATCAGATCAAGTTCATTGGTTCGTGCTCTGGATAGACCTGCTTCGTCCGCGAACAGTGGCCAGCGATCGACCGCAGATCGGATGCGTTCAATCACGTTCAACGCTTCCTGCTCGGAAATGGAAGCGCCATTAGCGACGGCAAGCAAATGCTGCCGCCCTGGATTCAATCCCTCCCCTGCAATCGATGCGCTATGCTGTCCTCCCGGGCCTGCCGAGAAGGTCAGATCGTACGCCGGAGAGAGTTTCCACCGCCCATCCGATCCCATCAGGAAAGAATGGTTCTTCGAATGGTCATCTCGGTTCCGTGCATACACATTGAAAACCATGTGACCGAACATGCGGAGGACCTCCGCGCTGTCTCTAGTCATCATGTACGTCAGTTTGTGAAGCGAACCGTAGTCAAGTGATGCCTGTCGATGGTCGGCATAAAGAAGACCGCTCGCAGTATGCATATGTAGTCGTCCATGCGATGTGCGGTCAAATCGCTTGGTCGCGAAAAGACGATTTCCTTTTTTTGTCTGCAGCACCCGCGTATCAGCCATCTCCAACCCGGCGGCACGGGCCATGAGCGCATAAGCTTGCTCCTCGACACCGATATCTATTGGGTCGTCGGAGCTACGCGATTTGACCATCCAGCGTTCGAGACCAAGCTTCAATTGATGGCCGTAATCGATCACAAAGGTATTCTGATCCGGGTTCAAGCCGATCATGATCTTGGGACGCGCGCCTGCGGAGCCGCCCTGAGCTCCCTGCAGTGCGTCAATCTCGGCAGTGTCCATCTCCTTTTGCACAAGCTTAACCTGCTCAACGAACCAGTCCAAGTCGCCTGCACCATGCTTGTCATCGGGAAGTTCAGGAACGAAAGCCAATGCTCCCATTCCGGAAGTTCCCACAGCAGAAAGGCGGTCCAAAGCCGTAAGCGTATGGTAGTCCACCCCCGCTTTTTGAAGGCAGCGATCCAGCAATAGGCGTCCCCATCCATCTGGAAGGCTGTCGTTAAAGAGCCCATGCAGCCCATTGAACGGTTCATGCTGAGCTGGAAGAAGACCTCCCTTCAATCCGAGATGGAACGGTGAAATTAGCAGTGGTTCGGTTATGAATTCGGCTGCGTACTCAAAGTAAGCTCGGCGTTCCTCGGAACTCCAGGCAAGCGTTCCCAGATCTCGTTGGGAACCCTCGAGATCGAGAATCACCTTCACTTTTCTGATTGGCCTGAACTTCATTTCTTGCGGACTCTCATCCTAGCCGGATGCCCGACGACATCTTCAAGTGTCTTTGGAGGTCGTGAAGGAAACAAGCTTTCAAATTCAGCTTCTGCCTCCAAAGCGAATGCGAGCTTTACGACAGCTTCAAAGGATGCCCTGCCGGTCTCTTCAAAAACTCGCAGGGAGCCGTAGGAAACTCCAGCCTTGGAAGCCAGCTCTCGTTGGGTAAAATTGGCATCAATTCGTCGTCGCTTCATCCGTGTTGCGACACCTTCAATGATTTCCTTCGGCGATGTCATCTTAAATGTTATCATGATAGCACTTATATCCATAACCCTAATTTAAGTGCAATAATAATAGCAATTATCAAAGATGTCAAGTTTGCTCGTCCCGATCCCGTCCGGAGGTTTGGAAATACGCGGCTCAGTCGCCGTCCAAACCGAGGAGGGGCTGAGCTATGGCGATGTCCGAAAACGAACCGAAAGGCAGCATTTCCTGCTGTCGCCGGGATGCCGACACTCACCGTCATGGACTTGGCGAAGGTCCGGGAGGAGACGGCGTACAAATGGTTCAAGCGCATGTGCTGGCCGGAGACCGACGGCGAGCGGTACTGTCCGCAATGCGGGACCCCCTGCGCTGCCACTTGATGAGCCACGGCCGTTACAGGTGCTCCGACTCGGCCTCGATACGCGTGAAAATGCCGTCACGATCTGAAAGCGCGAAGGCCAACCAGACGAGCCTCACGATTTCAGGTCCCCTGCCCTGCGCCGCTGGCGCCAGGGACTCCGAGAGCATCGATCTGGTACACATGCTACTAGCCCGCTTGATGCACGGCGATCGGCTTTCGGCGGCCTGCATGGCGAGCTGGCCGCCCTCGGAGTGCATTTTGACAAGCCTCGTCGGGCGCCGGCGATGATCCGTCGTGATGGAAGGCGGGGGTTTGCGGGTTGAGTTCGGCGGGTTTGTTTCGGGACGTCTGCGCCCCATCGTTTATGTCGCGAGTTGCGGGATGCGGCTGAGGACGATGCGCAGAATACACTGGTCGGGGCAGGATGTCGGCAGGTGCAGACGGATCTGGGTTTTCATCTCGACTACGCGGGCGGCGATCTTGATGAGGCGCAATCGCAGCGTGTCGAATTGGGCGACGGCAAAGCTCGAGCGTTTCGGCATCGCGGCGCGCAGGCCCCACATCAGCCAGTAGGCGCCGGCATGCAGGAACAGCCGGAACTGGTTGGCCGTCGCTCTTGTGCAGGATGTGCGGTCGGCGGCCACGACTTGATGTGGTTCTCGGCAGCGCCGCGCCGGCAGTAGACATCCTCGTAGAGCGCCTTGGCCTTGCCACTTGCAAGGTTGGTGACGATGAAGCGGGTATCGGCACCTTGGGCGCCGACCTCGACGCGGGCGATGATGCGCTCTACGCGGCTCCAACTGGCGGCGCCGTCAAAAAACTCCTTGAAGCGGCGGACCTTGTTCGTCTTCCATGACACTTCAAAGCGCGCCATCGTGCTGCTCTCCAGGTCCGCGACATGCTTGCGCATCTGCCCGTTGGGGTTCCCGAGAGCACGGGGCACCACTTATCGTTCATATCGAGCTGCAGATCGACGCCGGGGACCAGCCGAGCCTCGAAGTTCTTTCCGGAAAGTGAAAGCAATCTGGCAAGGTCGCCGCCTACGCCGGCCTGACCGCTGACAAATAGCGGCTGTTCGACGTGAACGCCATTGCCCGCCTGGGTCACGACAAGAGGGCCATCAGTTTTGATATCAGCATGCCAATGATAGTCGGCGCATTGGTTCGTAGTGCCAATGCTCGGAGCGGTAATATCTGGCACCTCGGCGCAAACACGCACGCCGACAACCCAGCGGCATTCGGTATGATGGTCCAAATGTCCCCCTTCAATGTGAGGAATGCCGACACATCCGATGTGACCATCTCCATGCACTGGAACGGATTGCGGTATCTTCGATTGCGCCGCTCGCACTAGCGTCTCATACGGAATTTGTGCCACCAGCGTGAGAACGCTGTCCGACGTTAGAGCCGTCGGCACATCGGCAGTGCCACCACGGGGTGGAGCCTGGAAGAGATTCTTCTCGCAGCCCGACATGCTAAGTAAAATGAGAAGGACCGGAACGAACCGGCGGGTTGCGACGGCTAAGTGAGCGACACGCAACTTCATGCCAGGTCTGGTACGCGATGCCATGGACGTCTCCCCCAAGAATGCTTTGCACCTGCTGAAGCGGCGTCGCTGAATGTCACCGCTTTGTGATCTCTACGTGATCGAATGATCTTCAGGTCCCCATGCGGAGGCCGGCGTCGAAGCTCCTGCTGCCAAAAGACAGCCGAAAAAGCGATCCCGCACGAGGAACTTAGTTGAGAACTCTATTCTTAACATTGACCATACGTTACTCTTTGTTGCATAGTGATGTAAGAGGAGGCTGGAACTTTTTAAGAAATTGACAGAGCATCATCGCGATCGAAAGGCCTTCGTGTGAAAAGTTGTTAGCCGCTTAAACATTCCGCCGCTTGAGCGTTTGTCGTATGAAGTCGAATCTC